>NZ_JABMCW010000328.1:0-5833 GCF_013179705.1 Pseudomonas sp. CM25
ACCACCTGCTGGTGGGCGAGAACACCAAGACCGACAGCATCACCCGCATCTACTCCCACGCCCAGTCGCTGGCCCAGTGCCGCAAGTGGCTGGACGCGCACTACCCGAACGTGGAGCGCGTGGCAGTGTCGAGCAACGCCGAGGCCGCCAAACGGGTCAAGGGCGAGTGGAATTCGGCGGCGATCGCCGGTGACATGGCGGCCAACCTGTATGGCCTGACCCGCCTGGCCGAGAAGATTGAAGACCGCCCGGACAACTCCACGCGCTTCCTGATGATCGGCAGCCAGGAAGTGCCGCCGACCGGCGACGACAAGACCTCGATCATTGTTTCGATGAGCAACAAGCCGGGTGCGTTGCACGAGCTGCTGGTGCCGTTCCACCAGAACGGCATCGACCTGACCCGCATCGAGACCCGCCCCTCGCGCAGCGGCAAGTGGACCTACGTGTTCTTCATCGACTTCGTCGGCCACCACCGCGACCCACTGATCAAGGCGGTGCTCGAGCAGATCAGCCAGGAGGCTGTGGCGCTGAAGGTGCTGGGCTCGTATCCGAAGGCGGTGCTTTGATTCAAGGCCAATGGGGCCGCTCTGCGGCCCATCGCCGGCAAGCCAGCCCCCACAAGTACAGCGCAAGCTCGCAGGTTTGCAGTGTCCCAGTGGCCTCGCAGGGGCCGGGCAACTTTCAGGTTTGCACGGTCCCTGTAGGAGCTGGCTTGCCGGCGATGGGCTGCAAAGCAGCCCCAATGGCCCTAACAGGCTGTCTAGATTTCTGAACAGGGTTCGCACCAGTGGTAAAAGCAGCAAAAACCAAACCCGCGCCAATCATCAACCGGCTGGTCGTGGTCGGCCTCGGCCTGATCGGTGGCTCGTTCGCCAAGGGCCTGCGTGAAAGCGGCCTGTGCCGCGAAGTGGTCGGTGTCGATCTGGATGCCCCCTCGCGCAAGCAGGCCGTGGCCCTGGGCGTGGTCGACCGCTGCGAAGAAGACCTCGCCGCCGCTTGTATGGGCGCCGACGTTATCCAGTTGGCCGTGCCGATCCTGGCCATGGAAAAGCTCCTGACGCGCCTGGCGCAGCTGGACCTTGGCGCTGCCATCATTACCGACGTCGGCAGCGCCAAGGGCAACGTGGTGCGTGAAGCGCGCGCCGTCTTCGGTGCGCGCCTGCCGCGCTTCGTCCCGGGCCACCCCATCGCCGGTTCCGAGCAGAGTGGGGTGGAGGCCTCCAACGCCGCGCTGTTCCGCCGTCACAAGGTCATCCTCACGCCGTTGGCGGAAACCGACCCAGCCGCGCTGGCCCTGGTCGACCGCCTGTGGCGTGCGCTGGACGCAGACGTCGAGCACATGCCGGTCGAGCGCCATGACGAAGTGCTGGCCGCCACTAGCCACCTGCCGCACCTGCTGGCCTTTGGCCTGGTCGATTCGCTTGCCAAGCGCGATGAAAACCTCGAGATCTTCCGGTACGCTGCGGGGGGCTTCCGCGATTTCACGAGGATCGCTGGTAGCGACCCGACCATGTGGCATGACATCTTTCTTGCCAACCGCGACGCTGTGCTGCGCACGCTTGATACATATCGCAGTGATCTCGACGCCTTGCGCGACGCGATCGCTGAAGGGGACGGGCACCAGCTGCTGGGTGTATTCACCCGCGCTCGGGTGGCCCGCGAGCATTTCAGTAAAATCCTGGCCCGCCGGGCCTATGTGGACGCTATGAACGCCAACGATCTGATTTTCCTGGCCCAACCAGGTGGCCGCCTGTCCGGACGCATCCGTGTACCGGGCGACAAGTCGATTTCCCACCGCTCGATCATGCTCGGCTCGCTGGCCGAAGGCACCACCGAGGTCGAGGGTTTCCTCGAAGGTGAGGATGCACTGGCGACCCTGCAGGCATTTCGTGACATGGGTGTGGTCATCGAAGGCCCCAGCCATGGTCGCGTGACCATTCACGGTGTCGGCCTGCACGGCCTCAAGCCACCACCCGGCCCGCTATACGTGGGTAACTCCGGCACGTCGATGCGCCTGCTGTCGGGCCTGCTGGCCGGCCAGTCGTTCGACGTGACCATGACCGGCGACGCCTCGCTGTCCAAGCGCCCTATGAACCGTGTGGCCAACCCGCTGCGCGAAATGGGTGCGGTGGTCGAGACTGGCCCTGAAGGCCGTCCGCCGCTGACCATCCGCGGTGGCCACACGCTCAAGGGGCTGACCTACACGCTGCCGATGGCCAGTGCCCAGGTCAAATCCTGCCTGCTGCTGGCCGGTCTGTATGCCGAAGGCAAGACCACCGTCACCGAGCCTGCGCCTACCCGCGACCACACCGAGCGCATGCTGCGCGGCTTCGGTTACCCGGTCGAAAGCAATGGGCCGGTTGCCTCGCTGCAATCCGGTGGCAAGCTGACTGCAACCCGCATCGAAGTACCGGCCGACATTTCCTCGGCGGCGTTCTTCCTGGTGGCGGCGTCCATTGCCGAAGGCTCCGAGCTGGTACTGGAGCATGTCGGCATCAACCCGACCCGTACCGGTGTAATCGACATCCTGCGCCTGATGGGCGGCGACATCACCCTGGAAAACCAGCGTGAAGTGGGTGGCGAGCCGGTCGCCGACCTGCGCGTGCGCGGTGCCAGGCTGAAGGGTATCGACATCCCTGAGAACCTGGTGCCGCTGGCCATCGACGAGTTCCCGGTGCTGTTCGTCGCTGCCGCCTGCGCCGAAGGCCGCACCGTGCTGCGTGGTGCCGAGGAACTGCGGGTGAAGGAGTCCGACCGCATCCAGGTCATGGCCGATGGCCTGATCACCCTGGGTATCAAGTGCGAGCCTACCCCGGACGGCATCATCATCGACGGCGGCCAGCTGGGCGGCGGCGAAGTGCATGGCCACGGTGACCACCGCATCGCCATGGCCTTCAGCGTCGCCTCGCTGCGTGCCAGCGCGCCGATCCGCATTCATGACTGCGCCAACGTCGCCACCTCGTTCCCCAACTTCCTGGCGCTGTGCGCAGAAGTCGGCATTCGCGTGGCAGAAGAGGGCAAGTCGTGAGTTCGAAAGCACCCATCATCACCATCGACGGGCCAAGTGGCTCTGGCAAGGGCACGGTTGCCGGGCTACTGGCACGCGAGCTGGGCTGGCGGCTGCTCGATTCCGGTGCGCTGTACCGCCTGCTGGCGTTCAACGCCAGCAACCACGGCGTCGACCTGACCAATGAAGAGCTGCTGACCAAGCTTGCCGCCCATCTGGATGTGCAGTTCATTGCGGCCGAGCCCGGTAAGCTTCAGCAGACGATCCTTGAAGGCGAGGACGTCAGCCAGGTGATCCGCACCGAAACCGTCGGTGCCGGTGCCTCCATGGTCGCCTCACTGCCTGCGGTGCGCGATGCGCTGCTTCAGCGTCAGCGCGCTTTCCGTGAACTGCCCGGCCTGATCGCCGACGGCCGCGACATGGGCACCGTGGTGTTCCCGGACGCGCCGTTGAAGGTCTTCCTTACTGCCAGTGCAGAAGAGCGTGCTCGTCGCCGTTACCTGCAGTTGAAGGGCAAGGGTGAAGATGTTAGTCTGTCGAGTCTGCTGGATGAGATTCGTGCGCGTGATGAGCGCGACACCCAACGCGCAGTGGCCCCGCTGAGACCAGCGGCCGATGCCATTCAGTTGGACTCTACCGAGTTGTCCATCGAGCAGGTGCTGCAACGTATCAGAAGCGAGATCGCATTACGCGACATTGCCTGATAGCCAGGAAAGCAGGCAGGTGCACCAGTCAACGTCCTGCCGGCTTTCCTTTACTTAAAACAAACCCACATTGTCTGGAATGTGGCGATGGGCGTCTGTTTCGCCCGAATCTACAGGAATTAAAATGAGCGAAAGCTTTGCAGAACTCTTTGAAGAAAGCCTGAAAACCCTCAATCTTCAGCCGGGTGCGATCATCACCGGTATCGTTGTCGACATCGACGGCGACTGGGTTACCGTACACGCTGGCCTGAAGTCCGAGGGCGTCATCCCGCTCGAGCAGTTCTACAACGAAGCTGGCGAGCTGACCATCAAGGTCGGTGACGAAGTTCACGTTGCGCTGGACGCGGTCGAAGACGGCTTTGGCGAAACCAAACTGTCCCGTGAAAAAGCCAAGCGCGCCGAGTGCTGGATTGTTCTGGAAGCAGCTTTCGCCGCCGAAGAAGTGGTCAAGGGCGTTATCAACGGTAAGGTTAAAGGCGGCTTCACTGTCGACGTTAACGGCATCCGTGCGTTCCTGCCGGGCTCCCTGGTTGATGTCCGCCCTGTGCGCGACACCACCCACCTGGAAGGCAAAGAGCTGGAATTCAAGGTCATCAAGCTGGACCAGAAGCGCAACAACGTTGTCGTTTCCCGTCGCAGCGTGCTGGAAGCCGAGAACTCCGCCGAGCGCGAAGCCCTGCTGGAAACCCTGCAGGAAGGCCAGCAAGTCAAAGGTATCGTCAAGAACCTCACCGACTACGGCGCATTCGTGGACCTGGGCGGCATCGACGGCCTGCTGCACATCACCGACATGGCCTGGAAGCGCATCAAGCACCCGTCGGAAATCGTTAACGTTGGCGACGAAGTCGACGTACGCGTTCTGAAGTTCGACCGTGAGCGCAACCGCGTTTCGCTGGGTCTGAAGCAGATGGGCGAAGATCCGTGGGTAGCTATCACTGCCCGTTACCCAGAAGGTACCCGCGTACAAGCGCGCGTTACCAACCTCACCGACTACGGCTGCTTCGCTGAGCTGGAAGAAGGCGTTGAAGGTCTGGTACACGTTTCCGAAATGGACTGGACCAACAAGAACATCCACCCGTCGAAAGTCGTTCAGGTTGGCGACGAAGTGGAAGTCATGGTTCTGGACATCGACGAAGAGCGTCGTCGTATCTCCCTGGGCATCAAGCAGTGCAAGTCCAACCCATGGGAAGACTTCTCCGGCCAGTTCAACAAGGGTGACAAGATCACCGGTACCATCAAGTCGATCACCGACTTCGGTATCTTCATCGGTCTGGACGGCGGCATCGACGGCCTGGTTCACCTGTCCGACATCTCCTGGAACGAAACCGGCGAAGAAGCCGTACGTCGTTTCAAGAAGGGCGACGAGCTGGAAACCGTCATCCTGTCGGTCGACCCAGAGCGCGAGCGCATCTCCTTGGGCATCAAGCAGCTGGAAGACGATCCGTTCTCCAACTTCGTTGCTGTCAATGACAAGGGCGCTATCGTCCGTGGCATCGTGAAAGAAGTTGACGCCAAAGGCGCCATCGTCACTCTGGCCGACGACATCGAAGCTACTCTGAAAGCTTCCGAAATCAGCCGTGACCGCGTTGAAGACGCGCGTAACGTTCTGAAGGAAGGTGAAGAGATCGAAGCCAAGATCATCAGCGTTGACCGCAAGTCCCGCGTTATCAGCTTGTCGATCAAATCGAAAGACGACGCTGAAGAGCGCGAAGCCATCCAGAGCCTGAAAAACGCTCCGGAAGCGGCTGCCGACACCACCATGGCTGCGCTGCTGCGCGAAGCAATGGCCAAACAGAACTGAGTTCTGTTTGATCGGTAAAAAAGGGCGACCCTCGGGTCGCCCTTTTTTTATGCCTGCGAATTTCTAGGGCCGGCCTATCCTGCGGTCTCTGTGGGAGCCGCGCTTGCCGGCGATGGGCTGCGAAGCAGCCCCCATGCAAGCGACACCATTCTGACGAATTTTGAGTGACTTGAAACGTTGGGGCCGCTGCGCGGCCCATCGCCGAATGCGGTGGGTTTGCGGGCTGTGCTACACAGATGGCGCAGGCTCACGCTCACATCCGGCCAACACCGCCCGTTTTGAGAGCGGGTTCACCCGCGAATCAGGCGTCGCGGTGGATGG
>NZ_JABMCW010000329.1:0-5823 GCF_013179705.1 Pseudomonas sp. CM25
ACCATCGAAACCGACACCCTGCGCCAGAATGACGACGGCACCAGCACCGACACTGGCGACGACAGCCGCCAGCCTGACAAAAGCTACCTGGCCATGCGCGAGTTCTGGGTCGGCTACAGCGGCCTCACCGCCTACCCGGGCGAGCAGTTGCGCCTGGGCCGCCAACGCCTGCGCAGCGACGACGGCATGTGGCGAGACACCAACATCGAGGCGCTGAACTGGACCTTCGACACCACCCTGCTCAAGGCCGACCTGGGCGTGGCCCAGCGCTTCAGCGAATACCGCACCGACCTCACCGAGCTGGCCCCGGAAGACAAGGACCGCACGCACATCTACGGCAACGTCGCCACGCAGTGGACCCCAGGTCACTGGGTCGGCGTGCGCGCCCACCACAGCCATGACAGCGGCAGCCTTAACAGCCCCGGCGAAACCGTCGACGCACTGGACAAGACCCGCACCGGCGACCTCACCTGGCTGGGCCTGGAGGCCAACAGCGACGCCTACAACTGGCGCAATGACCACACCGTCAACTACTGGGGCAGCGTCACCTGGCTGACCGGTGACCGCGACACCCTCAGCAGCCAGGCTGTCGGCAACGACCAAGTGGCTACCGGCAAGCAGAGCGGCGACGTCAACGCCTGGGCCACCGACCTGGGCATCCGCCTGCGCCTGGACCCGCAGTGGCAGGTCGGTGCGGCGTACGCTCGCGGCAGCGGCGGCGGTGGCGACGACGGCTCGAACAATTTCGAGCAGACCGGCCTTGAGAGCAACCGCTCCAACTTCACCGGCACCCGTTCGCGCGTGCACCGCTTCGGTGAAGCCTTCCGCGGCGAGCTGGGCAACTTGCAGGCCGCCACCCTGTTCGCCTCCTGGCAGTTGCGCGACGACTACGACGCCAGCCTCATCTATCACAAGTTCTGGCGTGTCGATGGCAACCAGAACATCGGCTCCAGCGGCATCAACGCGGTGGTCAACGACAACGGCGTCAACCGCCCCCTGGTCGACGGCGAAAAAGACCTTGGCCAGGAAATGGACGTGGTCGTGACCAAGTACTTCAAGCAAGGCCTGCTGCCCGCTTCGATGAGCCAGGCCATCGACGAACCGTCCGCCCTGGTACGCCTGCGTGCCGGCGTGTTCAAGCCGGGCGACGCCTATGGCAAGGAAGCGGACTCGTACATGCACCGCGCCTTCGTCGACGTCATCTGGCGCTTCTGAGGCCGAGGACCAGCCATGAACCTTCACCCGCACTTACGCCACAGCCTGTTGGCCAGCGCCTTGCTGCTGGCCAGCGGCCTGGTCGCTGCCGCAGAGCCCCAGGTGATCGCCAAGGAACTGCAGCAGGCCAAGACCTACACGATCTCCAGCGCGCCGATCGAGCCGCTGCAGATGGACCCGCCAAAGCTGCCCGACCTCACCGGTTTCACGGCCGAAGCGGTACAGAAGAAAATCGACCGCAGCCACAAAGGCAAGGTCAGCCTGCGCCGCATGTTCCAGGAGGACAGCCTCAAGGAGTTTATCGGCGGCGACAACAAGGCGGCCGAATGGGTACAGCGCCAGCACGGCATCCCGCAGGCGATCTTCGTCGATGACGGCCATGTCGACCTGGTCGAACTGAGCAAGAAGGTGCCCAGGCAGTACTTCAGCGAAGTCGAGCCTGGCGTGTACCTGGCGCGCCTGCCGATCGTGGTCGGGCAGAAGGGCATTCTCGAGATCGACGGCAAGGTCAAGCAACTGCGCCTGTCGCAGGAAGGCGGTTCGTTCCTGGTCAACGACGGCAAGCTGTTTGTCAGCGACACCCAGGTGACCGGCTGGCGTGAAAAGGACAACGGCCCGGCCACCTTCCGCTCGCCCAAGGAATTCCGCCCGTTCCTGCTGTCGTGGGGCGGCACCGAGACCTACATCGTCAACAGCAAAATGGCCAGCTTCGGCTACGCCAAGTCCAAGTCGTATGGCGTGAGCATTTCGCAGTACACGCCGAACATGGCCAAGCGCATGGGCCGCCCGGAGCCCACCGGCTGGATCATCGGCTCGGAGTTCAGCGACATGTGGTACGGCTTCTACTGCTACGAGACCCAGGATTTCGTGGTCAAGGACAGCACCTACCGCGACAACATCGTCTATGGCATCGACCCGCACGACCGCTCGCACCGCCTGATCATCGCCGGCAACACCGTGTACGGCACCAAGAAGAAGCACGGCATCATCGTTTCGCGTGAGGTGAACGACAGCTGGATCATCAACAACAAGAGCTACGACAACAAGCTCTCGGGCGTGGTGATCGACCGTAACAGCGTCAACAATCTGATCGCCTACAACGAGATCTACCGCAACCACACCGACGGCATCACCTTGTACGAAAGCGGCGACAACCTGATCTGGGGCAACAAGCTGATCAACAACCGTCGCCACGGCATCCGCGTGCGTAACAGCGTGAACATCCGCCTGTACGAGAACGTGGCCATGGCCAACGGCCTGGTGGGCGTGTATGGCCACATCAAGGACCTGTCCGACACCGACCGCGACATCGCCCTCGACCCGTTCGACACCAAGGTCTCGCTGATCGTGGTGGGTGGCGAGCTGGTGGCCAACGGCTCCGGCCCGCTGTCGATCGACTCGCCGCTGTCGGTCGAGCTGTACAAGGTCGCCATGCTCGCCCCGCGCAAGGCCAGCGGCATCAGCCTCAACGGCGTGCTGGGCGAGCGCCAGGACGAAATCCTCGACCTGCTGGTTCGCCAGCAGAAGGCTGTGCTGATCGACCCGGTCGAACGCCAGACCGAAATGATCGATTAAGGAAGCCCAGACCATGACTCCACACCTGATGAAACTGCTGGGCCTGTCCGCCGCCCTCCTGGCGATCAGCCAGGGCGTGCGCGCCGAAGAGGTCAAGGCCCCTTCCTTCAGCGCCGAGCCTTGCTGCCAGCTGTGCCCTGAAGCGCATGATGCCAGCCGCTATACCACCCGCTACCAACAGAACTTCACCACGCTGGTGCAGGCCAAGGGCGACTGGCTGTTCCGTACCCGCGAAGACCTGCGCACCGAGTTCAACACCACCCCGGCCGGCTACAAGCGGCTGCAGCAAGTGCACGACGCCTTCAAGAAGCGCGGCGTGGAACTGGTGGTGGTGTACCAGCCAACCCGTGGCCTGGTGAACCGCAACATGCTCAACCCGGCCGAAAAAGCCGCGTTCGACTACCAGAAGGCCCTGGGCAACTACCAAGCCATGCTCAAACGCTTCGCCAGCATGGGCTACAACGTCCCCGATCTGTCGCCGCTGACCAACGAGCAGCTGGCTGCCGCCGACCAGGGCAAGGACTTCTACTTCCGTGGCGACCAGCACTGGACCCCTTACGGTGCCCAGCGTGCGGCCAGGATCGTGGCCGATACCGTGCACCACATGCCGGCCTTCGAAGGCGTGCCGCGCAAGGAATTCGAGACTACCAAGTCCGGGCGCATGGGCAAGACCGGCACCCTGCACAACGTTGCCGGCCAGCTGTGCAACACCAGCTACGCCGTCCAGTACATGGACCAGTTTGCCACCGAGCCGAAAGGCTCCACCGGCGGCGGCGACGACCTGTTCGGTGACAGCGGCAACGCGCAGATCACCCTGGTCGGCACCAGCCACAGCGGCAAGAACTACAACTTCTCGGGTTTCCTCGAACAATACATCGGCGCCGACGTGCTCAATGTCGCCTTCCCTGGCGGTGGCCTGGAAGGCTCGATGATCCAGTACCTGGGCAGCGAGGAGTTCCAGAAAAACCCGCCGAAGATCCTGATCTGGGAATTCTCCCCGTTGTACCGCCTGGACCAGGAAACCATCTGGCGGCAAATCCTTGGCCTGCTCGACGACGGCTGCGACGACCGCCCGGCGCTGATGAGCGCCAGCGCCACCCTCAAGCCGGGCAAGAACGAGCTGATGGTCAACGGCAAGGGCGGCGTGATCAAGGACCTGATCAACCGCAACCTGCAGATGGACGTCAAGTTCGACGATCCGTCGGTGAAGGTGCTGCAGGCCACCCTGTGGTACCTCAACGGCCGCCACGAAGACATCAAGCTGGAAAAACCCGAGACCTCCGATACCGACGGCCGTTTCGTCTTCCAGATGCGCGAAGACGAGGACTGGGCCAGCCAGAGCCTGCTGGCGTTCGAAGTACAAGGGCCGGAAAACGGTACCCAGAAGGTCGAGGCCAAGCTCTGCAAACGCAACAACTTCGCCGTGCCTGCGCAAACCGCGCAGGCCGGCCAGTGAGGCGAACATGACTGTATCCAAGCGAATCTTCCGCCCTGCCCTGCTGGCCCTGGCGCTGTGCGCAGGCGCCGCGCAGGCTGCGCTGGTGCCCCCGCAGGGGTATTACGAGGGCATTGAAAAGCTCAAGACCGGCGACGGCAACTTCCGCTGCGAAGCCGCACCAAAGCCGTACACCGGCGCGCTGCAGTTCCGGAGCAAGTACGAGGGTTCGGACAAGGCCCGGGCGACGCTGAATGTCGCCTCGGAGAAGGCCTTTCGCGATTCCACTGCCGACATCACCACGCTGGAGAAAGGCGTCAGCAAGATGGTCGGCCAGTACATGCGTGACGGCCGCCCGGCGCAGCTCGATTGCACCCTGGCCTGGCTGGGCAACTGGGCACGCGCCGGTGCGCTGCTGTCCACCGACTACAACCACACCGGCAAGTCCATGCGCAAATGGGCGCTGGGCAGCATGAGCGGTTCGTGGTTGCGCCTGAAGTTCTCCAACTCGCAGCCACTGGCCGCGCACCAGGCCGAGGCCGAGCTGATCGAGAAGTGGCTCGCCCGCCTGGCCGAACAGACCGTGCGCGACTGGAGCGACCTGCCGCTGCAGAAGATCAACAACCACAGCTACTGGGCCGCCTGGTCGGTGATGGCCACCGCCGTGGCCACCGACCGTCGCGACCTGTTCGACTGGGCCGTGAAGGAATTCAAGGTGGGTGCCAACCAGGTCGACGAGCAAGGTTTCCTGCCCAACGAAATCAAGCGCAAGCAGCGTGCCCTGGCCTACCACAACTATGCCCTGCCGCCGCTGGCGATGATCGCCAGCTTCGCCCAGGCCAATGGCGTGGACCTGCGCAGCGAAAACAACTTCGCCCTGCAGCGCCTGGGCGAAGGCGTGCTGGCGGGCGCCCGCGACCCAAGCCATTTCAAGGCGCGGGCCGGTGAGAAACAGGACATGAAAGACCTCAAGGTCGACAGCAAGTACGCCTGGCTCGAGCCGTGGTGCGCGCTGTACCACTGCGTGGGCGACACGCTGGAGCGCAAGCATGAGATGCAGCCGTTCAACAGTTTCAGGCTCGGCGGCGATTTGACCCGGGTCTACGACCCGAGCGCAGAAAGCAAGAAGTAGCACACCCCAATGCGGGGGTGAAATCTGTGGGCGCTGGCTTGCCGGCGAGGGGCCGCGAAACGGCCCCTGACTACCGATGGGCAAGGCTTCGCCTTGCATCGCCGGCAAGCCAGCTCCCACAGAGGTACTAAGTTGCCTTCCGGTCTTGCGCTGGGGGGTTTGGGGGGCGCTTTGCCCTGGATGCTGTGAACAAATTAGGAGAACCGGGATGGTCTTCTCGTCCAACGTGTTCCTGTTCCTGTTCTTGCCGATATTCCTCGGCCTGTACTACTTGAGCGGGCAACGCTATCGCAACCTGCTGCTGCTGATCGCCAGCTACGTCTTCTATGCCTGGTGGCGGGTGGACTTCCTGGCCCTGTTCGCCGGGGTCACCCTGTGGAACTACTGGATCGGCCTGAAAGTCGGTGCCGCTGGGGTGCGCACCAAGCCGGCGCAGCGCTGGCTACTGCTGGGCGTGGGTGTCGAC
>NZ_JABMCW010000033.1:0-29167 GCF_013179705.1 Pseudomonas sp. CM25
TGAAATACCACCCTGGCAACTTTGAGGTTCTAACTCAGGTCCGTTATCCGGATCGAGGACAGTGTATGGTGGGTAGTTTGACTGGGGCGGTCTCCTCCCAAAGAGTAACGGAGGAGTACGAAGGTGCGCTCAGACCGGTCGGAAATCGGTCGTAGAGTATAAAGGCAAAAGCGCGCTTGACTGCGAGACACACACGTCGAGCAGGTACGAAAGTAGGTCTTAGTGATCCGGTGGTTCTGTATGGAAGGGCCATCGCTCAACGGATAAAAGGTACTCCGGGGATAACAGGCTGATACCGCCCAAGAGTTCATATCGACGGCGGTGTTTGGCACCTCGATGTCGGCTCATCACATCCTGGGGCTGAAGCCGGTCCCAAGGGTATGGCTGTTCGCCATTTAAAGTGGTACGCGAGCTGGGTTTAGAACGTCGTGAGACAGTTCGGTCCCTATCTGCCGTGGACGTTTGAGATTTGAGAGGGGCTGCTCCTAGTACGAGAGGACCGGAGTGGACGAACCTCTGGTGTTCCGGTTGTCACGCCAGTGGCATTGCCGGGTAGCTATGTTCGGAAGAGATAACCGCTGAAAGCATCTAAGCGGGAAACTTGCCTCAAGATGAGATCTCACTGGGATCTAGAATCCCCTGAAGGGCCGTCGAAGACTACGACGTTGATAGGTTGGGTGTGTAAGCGCTGTGAGGCGTTGAGCTAACCAATACTAATTGCCCGTGAGGCTTGACCATATAACACCCAAGCAATTTGCTCATGCAGATTGCGGTGGTGAAGATGACACGAACCGAAAGTTCGCACTGTTCACAAAGCATCACAACTATCACATATCCGAATTCGCTGGGCTGTCCATCTGGACATTCTGGCTACAGAATTTCTTGACGACCATAGAGCATTGGAACCACCTGATCCCATCCCGAACTCAGTAGTGAAACGATGCATCGCCGATGGTAGTGTGGGGTCTCCCCATGTGAGAGTAGGTCATCGTCAAGATTCATTTCGCAAAACCCCTATCTGCGCATGCAGGTAGGGGTTTTGTCTTTGTAGGCAAAAATCCAGGACCACATAGGTCGTTTGCCCTTGTTTTGCCGGCCCTTTTCCTATGCAAGCCAGCAGCCCGTGGCTATCATGCCTGCCTTATTCCAAGTCGAGACTGGCATGCTGAAGTTGTTGAATCTCCTCAAGGATGGCCGGTTCCATTCCGGAGAAGCCTTGGGGGCAGCCCTCGGGGTGAGTCGCAGCGCCGTTTGGAAGCAGCTGCAGCATCTGGAAAGTGAGCTGAACCTCACCATTCACAAGGTTCGTGGTCGTGGCTATCAGCTGGCGGCGCCACTCGCATTGCTCGAAGCGCAGGCAATCGCTGATTTCGCCGAGGGCGAACAGTGGCCTGTTTTCATCTACGAAAGCATCGATTCGACCAACGCCGAGGGCCTCCGGCTCGCCGGTGAGGGGCAGGCGGCTCCGTTCCTGGTCTTGGCTGAGCGCCAGAGTGCCGGGCGCGGTCGGCGTGGCCGGCAATGGGTCAGCCCCTTCGCGGAAAATCTTTATTACAGCCTGGTGCTGCGGATTGATGGCGGCATGCGCCAGCTGGAAGGCTTGAGCCTGGTGGTGGGGCTGGCGGTAATGCGCACCCTGCAGGCGTTCGGTGTGAAGGATGCAGGGCTCAAATGGCCTAATGATGTGCTGGTTGGCAAGCAGAAGATTACCGGTATTCTGCTGGAACTGGTGGGTGATCCCGCCGATGTCTGCCATGTGGTGCTGGGAATTGGCATCAACGTGAACATGCAGGCCAACGACCAGGTCGATCAGCAGTGGACCTCGATGCGAAGGGAGGTGGGTACGGCAATCGACCGAAACCGTCTGGTTGCATCGCTCAGTCAGCAATTACAGCACGAATTGGCCCGTCATCGTCGCTATGGGTTTGCCGCATTCCAGGAAGAGTGGGAGCAGGCACATCTCTGGCAGGGGCGTAATGTCTCGCTGGTTGCCGGTACTACGCATATTGATGGCAAGGTTCTTGGCGTCGACGGGCAGGGTGGTTTGCGCCTTGCAGTGGACGGGGTAGAAAAGAGCTTCAGCGGTGGTGAGCTCAGTTTGAGGTTGCGTGATGATTCTTGAGCTCGATTGCGGTAACAGCTTCATCAAGTGGCGGGTTATCCATGCCGCTGATGCAGTGATTGAAGGCGGTGGCATTGTCGATTCCGATCAGGCGCTATTGGCGGAAGTCGCTGCGCTCGCTTCGCTATGCCTTACCGGCTGCCGTATTGTCAGTGTCCGCAGCGAAGAGGAAACCGCAGCCCTGTGCGCGCTGATCGCGCAAGCGTTTGCCGTGCACGCGCGCGTGGCGCAGCCTGCTCAGGAAATGGCCGGGGTGCATAATGGCTATGACGATTATCAGCGTCTGGGCATGGATCGGTGGCTTGCGGCATTGGGTGCATTTCACCTGGCCAAAGGCGCGTGCCTGATCATCGACCTGGGTACGGCTGCCAAGGCGGATTTCGTTGCGGCGAACGGCGAGCATCTGGGCGGCTACATCTGCCCGGGTATGCCATTGATGCGCAGCCAGTTGCGTACTCACACCCGGCGTATCCGCTACGACGATGCCTCCGCGGAGCGAGCGTTGACCAGCTTGTCACCAGGTCGTTCGACTGTAGAGGCGGTGGAGCGCGGTTGTGTATTGATGCTGCAGGGTTTTGCGCGCACTCAGCTTGAGCAGGCGCGTGCGCTATGGGGTGAACAATTCACGGTGTTCCTCACCGGCGGTGATGCGCCACTGGTCAGGGAGGCTCTGCCGCAAGCGCGTGTTGTACCTGACCTGGTTTTTGTTGGCCTGGCCATGGCCTGCCCACTGAATTGAGGTGCCTATGCGTTGGTTGTTTCTGTTGTTGGTGGTGCTTAACGTCTGTTATTACGTGTGGCATCAGCAGGAAGCCCCGCTGAAGGTCAAGGAAGTCGCCCCGCTGTCGCTGTACAAGGGGAATCAGCAAGAAATTCGCCTGTTGCGTGAAACGGGTGCGTCTGCACCTGCCAAGCGCCGTGACGAATGCCTGGTAGTCGGCGGCGATTTGGGGCAGGGGCAGCTCGAGGCCCTGCGTCAGCGCCTGCTGAGCCTGGATATCACTGCCTTGCCGGTGCTGGGACAGTTGCCTGGCGCGGAGGGTCGCTGGCTCAAGGTTGCCGCAGAAAGCGAGCGTTTGCTGGACCAAACGGTGCTCTCAGCTCTTTCCAATGATTTCAAAGACTTAAAACACAAAATTATTTTCTGCCAGGGTATTGCAACTGGCGAATAGCTTGATAGAATGGCGCCCGCTTCACAGGGAACACCACTCAGGTGGCAGAACTGGAAGCGGTGTCAAAGCAGCTAAGTT
The DNA here is from genome assembly GCF_013179705.1 of Pseudomonas sp. CM25. Lineage (NCBI taxonomy): Bacteria > Pseudomonadati > Pseudomonadota > Gammaproteobacteria > Pseudomonadales > Pseudomonadaceae > Pseudomonas > Pseudomonas sp. CM25. Next base: position 3,373 of record NZ_JABMCW010000033.1, read on the forward strand.
TCAGATTTGATTGAAAAAATTTGAAAAAAACGCTTGACACTAGGACGGCAGACAAATAGAATGCCGGCCACATCTGGAGGGATTCCCGAGCGGCCAAAGGGGACGGACTGTAAATCCGTTGCGAGAGCTTCGAAGGTTCGAATCCTTCTCCCTCCACCAGTTTTAGCGAGAGCCGCAAGCTCCGCGGGTATAGTTTAGTGGTAGAACCTCAGCCTTCCAAGCTGATGATGCGGGTTCGATTCCCGCTACCCGCTCCAAGTTTGCCGGATTTTGCACAAAGTGTTTCGCTCTTGTAGCTCAGTTGGTAGAGCACACCCTTGGTAAGGGTGAGGTCAGCGGTTCAAATCCGCTCAAGAGCTCCATACAAACAAGGCAGATATGAAAATATCTGCCTTTGTTTTATCAGCGCAAGACTATTTCTTCTGCGGAGGATTGTATCGATGGCTAAGGAAAAGTTTGATCGTTCCCTTCCCCACGTTAACGTCGGCACTATCGGCCACGTTGACCACGGTAAGACCACTCTGACCGCAGCTCTGACTCGCGTTTGCTCCGAAGTTTTCGGTTCGGCAATCGTTGAGTTCGACAAGATCGACTCGGCTCCGGAAGAAAAAGCGCGCGGTATCACCATCAACACCGCTCACGTCGAATACAATTCGACCATTCGTCACTATGCTCACGTCGACTGCCCAGGTCACGCTGACTACGTGAAGAACATGATCACCGGTGCTGCCCAGATGGACGGCGCGATCCTGGTTTGCTCGGCCGCCGATGGTCCGATGCCGCAAACCCGTGAGCACATCCTGCTGTCTCGTCAGGTAGGCGTTCCGTACATCGTGGTCTTCCTGAACAAGGCTGACCTGGTAGATGACGCTGAGCTGCTGGAACTGGTCGAGATGGAAGTTCGCGACCTGCTGTCCACCTACGACTTCCCAGGCGACGACACCCCGATCATCATCGGTTCGGCTCGTATGGCCCTGGAAGGCAAAGACGACAACGAAATGGGCACTACCGCTGTCAAGAAGCTGGTAGAAACTCTGGATAGCTACATCCCGGAGCCAGTTCGTGCCATCGATCAGCCGTTCCTGATGCCGATCGAAGACGTATTCTCGATCTCGGGTCGCGGCACCGTTGTTACCGGTCGTATCGAGCGTGGTATCGTCCGCGTTCAGGATCCGCTGGAAATCGTTGGTCTGCGTGACACCACCACCACCACCTGCACTGGTGTTGAGATGTTCCGCAAGCTGCTGGACGAAGGTCGTGCTGGCGAGAACTGCGGCGTTCTGCTGCGTGGTACCAAGCGTGACGACGTTGAACGTGGTCAGGTTCTGGTCAAGCCAGGTTCGGTCAAGCCGCACACCAAGTTCACTGCAGAAGTCTACGTCCTGTCGAAGGAAGAGGGCGGTCGTCACACGCCGTTCTTCAAAGGCTACCGTCCTCAGTTCTACTTCCGTACCACTGACGTGACCGGTAACTGCGAACTGCCGGAAGGTGTTGAAATGGTAATGCCAGGTGACAACATCCAGATGGTTGTCACCCTGATCAAGACCATCGCAATGGAAGACGGTCTGCGCTTCGCTATCCGTGAAGGCGGTCGTACCGTCGGCGCCGGCGTCGTAGCAAAAATTATTGAATAAGTAGTTGATTTACTTGATCAGGCCGGTATAATGGCCGGCCTGATACAGCGTTACAGGTCAGTAGCTCAATTGGCAGAGCGACGGTCTCCAAAACCGTAGGTTGGGGGTTCGATTCCCTCCTGACCTGCCATTTCACCTCGGTGTGATGGCTTTCTTCTTACAGGATCCTCCTCGATGACCCCCAAAACTGAAGCCCAAGAATCGCGTTTTGATCTGTTCAAGTGGCTGGCTGTAGTGGCTTTGGTGGTTGTTGGTGTAGTGGGTAATCAATACTACTCCGCCTCTCCTATCCTGTACCGCGTTCTCGCACTTCTCGTCCTGGCCGCTGTCGCGGGCTTTGTAGCTCTGCAGACTGCGAAGGGCAAGTCGTTCTTTACGTTGGCGAAGGAAGCTCGTACCGAGATCCGTAAAGTCGTGTGGCCGACCCGCCAGGAAACCACCCAGACCACGCTGATTGTCGTGGCTGTCGTGCTGGTTATGGCACTGCTGTTGTGGGGTCTCGATTCCCTGCTCGGCTGGGCGGTCTCCCTGATCGTTGGCTAAAGGTGTCCCGTGGCTAAGCGTTGGTATGTTGTGCATGCTTACTCGGGTTACGAGAAGCATGTAATGCGCTCCCTGATTGAGCGCGTCAAGCTGGCTGGCATGGAAGACGGTTTCGGCGAGATCTTGGTTCCGACCGAAGAAGTCGTCGAAATGCGCAACGGCCAGAAGCGCAAGAGTGAGCGTAAATTCTTCCCTGGCTATGTACTGGTCCAGATGGAGATGAACGAAGGGACTTGGCACTTGGTCAAGGATACTCCTCGTGTGATGGGCTTTATTGGTGGTACTGCAGACAAGCCTGCGCCAATCACCGATAAAGAAGCCGAGGCTATCCTGCGTCGCGTTGCCGACGGTAGCGACAAGCCGAAGCCCAAGACGCTGTTCGAACCAGGTGAAGTGGTTCGAGTCGTTGACGGTCCGTTCGCTGACTTCAACGGTAGTGTCGAAGAGGTTAACTACGAAAAGAGCCGCCTGCAGGTTGCGGTGCTCATTTTCGGTCGCTCTACTCCGGTGGAGCTCGAGTTCAGCCAGGTCGAAAAGGTCTAGGCGGACGAAGCATCCCATACCCCGCAGCCCTGTGTGCTGCGGGGTTTTGTCGTCACTGGGATAAAACGCAAGTCATCCGGGGAGCCATCAGGCGTTCGTACCCGATTTTGGAGTAGCTCATGGCTAAGAAGATTCAGGCTTACATCAAGCTGCAAGTTAAGGCCGGCCAGGCCAACCCAAGCCCACCCGTTGGTCCAGCACTGGGTCAACACGGTGTGAACATCATGGAATTCTGCAAGGCCTTCAACGCCCGTACTCAGGGTCAAGAAGCCGGCCTGCCGACTCCTGTGATCATCACTGTCTACAGCGACCGTAGCTTCACCTTCGAGACCAAGAGCACCCCTGCCTCGGTTCTGCTGAAGAAAGCTGCTGGCCTGACCAGTGGTTCGGCTCGTCCGAACACCGTTAAAGTCGGTACCGTGACCCGTGCTCAGCTGGAAGATATCGCCAAGGCCAAACAGGCTGATCTGACTGCCGCTGACCTGGACGCTGCTGTACGCACCATCGCTGGCTCTGCCCGCAGCATGGGCCTGAACGTGGAGGGTGTGTAATGGCTAAGCTGACCAAGCGTCAAAAGGCAATCGCCGAGAAAATCGAAGCAGGCAAGGCCTACAACTTCGAAGAAGCGGCAACTCTGCTGGCTTCGCTGCCGGCTGCCAAATTCGTAGAGTCCTACGACATCGCCGTTAACCTCGGTGTTGACCCGCGTAAATCCGACCAGGTCGTACGTAGCGCTACTGTGCTGCCACACGGCACTGGCAAGACCGTTCGCGTTGCTGTCTTCACCCAGGGTCCAGCTGCCGAGGCCGCTCTGGCTGCCGGCGCTGACCGTGTAGGTATGGACGATCTGGCTGCCGAAATGAAAGCCGGCGACCTGAACTATGACGTCGTCATCGCATCGCCTGATGCCATGCGCGTTGTAGGTCAGCTGGGTCAGGTTCTGGGTCCTCGCGGCCTGATGCCTAACCCGAAAGTTGGTACCGTTAGCCCAGACGTAGCCACTGCCGTGAAAAACGCCAAGGCTGGTCAGGTTCGCTACCGTACCGACAAGAACGGTATCATCCATACCTCCGTTGGCAAGATCGGCTTTGAAGCTGGCAAGCTGAAGGAAAACGTTGAAGCCCTGATCGCTGATCTGAAGCGTATCAAGCCTGCTTCCTCGAAAGGTATCTACGTCAAGCGCGTTACCCTGAGCACCACCATGGGCCCAGGTCTGGTCATCGATCAGAGCTCGCTGGACGTGTAAGAACATGGCGGCGCGACCTGTCGCGCCGCCAGCAAAAATTGGGGTCCCTGCCTGGCGGGGGCTATCCAAGACCGTAGGTGGCGCAAGCCTTAAAATACCAGCCCACGCAGATGGTGCTCCCGATTCGTTCGCGAATCAGACACCAAAACGACATCCGGCTTCGGCCAGATGAAACGGTAAAAACCAGGAGTAAACCCGTGGCAATTAAACTCGAAGACAAGAAGGCCATCGTCGCTGAAGTCAACGAGGCTGCCAAAGTCGCTCTGTCCGCTGTCGTGGCTGATGCCCGTGGTGTGACTGTAAGCGCAATGACCGGACTCCGTAAAGAGGCTCGCGAAGCTGGCGTATACGTACGTGTCGTACGTAACACCCTGCTCAAGCGCGCTGTTGAAGGCACCGAATTTTCGATCCTCAACGACGCGTTCAAAGGCCCGACCCTGATTGCTTTCTCCAACGAACACCCGGGCGCTGCTGCTCGTCTGTTCAAAGAGTTCGCCAAGGGTCACGACAAGTTCGAGATCAAGGCAGCTGCGTTTGACGGCAATTTCATTGCCGCCAACCAGATCGATGTACTGGCTACCTTGCCGACCCGTGACGAAGCTATCGCACGTCTGATGAGCGTGATTCAAGGCGCCACCAGCAAGCTGGCTCGTACTCTGGCGGCCGTTCGCGACCAGAAAGAAGCTGCTGCTGCCTAAGGCAGCGTAAAATCTTTCAAAATCATATGTTTAATTTGATGGCTGCGTAGGCTGTCACCCCAATACAGGATTTAAGTCATGTCCCTGACTAACGAACAAATCATCGAAGCAATCGGCCAGAAAACCGTTCTGGAAGTTGTTGAGCTGATCAAAGCTATGGAAGAAACCTTCGGCGTGACCGCTGCTGTTGCCGCTGCTGGCCCAGCTGCTGCTGCTGCCGTTGTTGAAGAGCAGACTGAGTTCAACGTTGTTCTGCTGGAAGCTGGCGAGAAGAAAGTGAACGTGATTAAAGCCGTTCGCGAACTGACCGGTCTGGGCCTGAAAGAAGCCAAAGAGAAAGTCGACGGCGCTCCTCAGGTCGTAGCTGAAGGCGTTTCGAAAGAAGCCGCTGAAGACGCCAAGAAGAAGCTGGAAGAAGCAGGCGCTAAAGTCGAGCTGAAGTAATCTCGACCTTGCGATGCCAGCCTGAGCGTTGAGCAAAGGGCTGATGGCTGGTGGCTTATGCCACCGGCCTTTTTCCGTTATTGGTGGCCGGTCAGGCCGGCCCCGATAACAAGCTGCAAGACACCCATGTGGGTGGCGCAAACCAAGGGGTTTGCACGATTTTCTGGCTGCTCCCGTCGGGAGAAGCCAAACAAGCAGGTGACCAAGCTGGGGAACGCTGATGGCTTACTCATACACTGAGAAAAAACGTATCCGCAAGGACTTTAGCAAGTTGCCGGACGTTATGGATGTGCCTTACCTCCTGGCCATCCAGCTGGATTCGTATCGCGAATTCCTGCAAGCGGGAGCATCCAAGGATCACTTCCGCGACGTCGGCCTGCACGCGGCCTTCAAATCGGTATTCCCGATCATCAGCTACTCCGGCAATGCTGCCTTGGAGTACGTAGGCTATCGCCTGGGCGAACCCGCCTTCGATGTGAAGGAATGTGTCCTGCGTGGCGTGACCTTCGCGGTTCCACTGCGGGTCAAGGTGCGCCTGATCATCTTCGACAAGGAATCGTCGAACAAAGCGATCAAGGACATCAAAGAGCAAGAAGTCTACATGGGTGAAATCCCCCTGATGACTGAGAACGGTACCTTCGTAATCAACGGTACCGAGCGTGTGATCGTTTCCCAGCTGCACCGTTCGCCTGGTGTGTTCTTCGACCACGACCGTGGCAAGACTCACAGCTCCGGCAAGCTGCTGTACTCCGCTCGCATCATCCCTTACCGCGGTTCGTGGCTGGACTTCGAGTTCGACCCTAAAGACTGCGTGTTCGTGCGTATCGACCGTCGCCGCAAACTGCCGGCCTCGGTGCTGCTGCGTGCCCTGGGTTACAGCACTGAAGAAGTGCTGAACACCTTCTACACCACCAACATCTTCCACATTTCCGGCGAGAGCCTCAGCCTGGAACTGGTGGCGCAGCGTCTGCGTGGTGAAGTTGCAGTCATGGACATCCATGACGAAACCGGCAAGGTCATCGTTGAGCAAGGCCGCCGTATCACCGCGCGCCACATCAACCAGATCGAGAAAGCTGGCGTCAAGCAGCTGGACGTTCCGATGGAGTACGTCCTGGGCCGCACTACCGCCAAGGCGATCGTGCACCCGGCGACTGGTGAGATCCTGGCCGAGTGCAACACCGAGCTGACCACCGATCTGCTGATCAAGATCGCCAAGGCTCAGGTCGTCCGTATCGAGACCCTGTACACCAACGACATCGATTGCGGTCCGTTCATCTCCGACACGCTGAAGATCGACACCACCAGCAACCAGCTGGAAGCCCTGGTCGAAATCTACCGCATGATGCGTCCTGGCGAGCCGCCAACCAAGGATGCTGCCGAGACCCTGTTCAACAACCTGTTCTTCAGCGCCGAGCGTTACGACCTGTCTGCCGTCGGCCGCATGAAGTTCAACCGTCGTATCGGTCGTACCGAGATCGAAGGTTCGGGCGTGCTGAGCAAGGAAGATATCGTCGAGGTTCTGAAGACCCTGGTCGATATCCGTAACGGCAAAGGCATCGTCGACGACATCGACCACCTCGGTAACCGTCGCGTACGCTGCGTCGGCGAGATGGCCGAGAACCAGTTCCGTGTTGGCCTGGTGCGTGTTGAGCGCGCGGTCAAGGAACGTCTGTCGATGGCAGAAAGCGAAGGCCTGATGCCGCAAGACCTGATCAACGCCAAGCCGGTCGCGGCGGCGGTGAAAGAGTTCTTCGGTTCGAGCCAGCTGTCCCAGTTCATGGACCAGAACAACCCGCTCTCCGAGATCACCCACAAGCGCCGCGTCTCCGCACTCGGCCCGGGCGGTCTGACCCGTGAGCGTGCAGGCTTCGAAGTCCGCGACGTACACCCGACCCACTATGGCCGCGTGTGCCCGATCGAGACCCCTGAAGGTCCGAACATCGGTCTGATCAACTCCCTGGCAGCCTATGCCCGCACCAACCAGTACGGCTTCCTGGAAAGCCCGTACCGCGTGGTGAAGGAAGGCGTGGTCAGCGATGACATCGTGTTCCTGTCGGCCATTGAAGAAGCGGATCACGTCATCGCCCAGGCTTCGGCCGCGATGAACGAGAAGAAGCAGCTGATCGATGAGCTGGTAGCTGTTCGTCACCTGAACGAGTTCACCGTCAAGGCGCCGGAAGACGTCACCCTGATGGACGTTTCGCCGAAGCAGGTTGTTTCTGTCGCAGCTTCGCTGATTCCGTTCCTTGAGCACGACGACGCCAACCGTGCGTTGATGGGTTCGAACATGCAGCGTCAGGCTGTACCAACCCTGCGTGCCGACAAGCCGCTGGTAGGTACCGGCATGGAGCGCAACGTTGCCCGTGACTCCGGTGTCTGCGTGGTTGCTCGCCGCGGTGGTGTGATCGACTCGGTCGACGCCAGCCGTGTGGTTGTTCGCGTTGCCGACGACGAAGTGGAAACCGGTGAAGCAGGTGTAGATATCTACAACCTGACCAAGTACACCCGTTCGAACCAGAACACCTGCATCAACCAGCGTCCGCTGGTGAGCAAAGGTGACAAGGTTCAGCGTGGCGACATCATGGCCGACGGCCCGTCCACCGACATGGGTGAACTGGCACTGGGCCAGAACATGCGCATCGCGTTCATGGCGTGGAACGGCTTCAACTTCGAAGACTCCATCTGCCTGTCCGAGCGTGTGGTTCAGGAAGACCGCTTCACCACGATCCACATCCAGGAACTGACCTGTGTGGCGCGTGACACCAAGCTTGGCCCAGAGGAAATCACTGCGGACATCCCGAACGTGGGTGAAGCCGCACTGAACAAGCTGGACGAAGCCGGTATCGTCTACGTGGGTGCCGAAGTAGGCGCGGGCGACATCCTGGTCGGCAAGGTCACGCCAAAAGGCGAAACCCAGCTGACGCCGGAAGAGAAGCTGCTGCGTGCGATCTTCGGTGAAAAAGCCAGCGACGTTAAGGACACCTCCCTGCGCGTGCCAACCGGCACCAAAGGTACTGTCATCGACGTACAGGTCTTCACCCGTGATGGCGTAGAACGCGACAGCCGCGCCCTGGCCATCGAGAAGATGCAGCTCGACGAGATCCGCAAGGACCTCAACGAAGAGTTCCGCATCGTCGAAGGCGCAACCTTCGAGCGTCTGCGTTCTGCCCTGAACGGCCAGGTGGTCGACGGTGGCGCAGGCCTGAAGAAGGGCACTGTGGTCACTGACGAAGTGCTGGACGGTCTGGAGCACGGCCAGTGGTTCAAACTGCGCATGGCCGAAGATGCACTGAACGAGCAGCTGGAAAAGGCTCAACAGTACATCGTCGATCGTCGCCGTCTGCTGGACGACAAGTTCGAAGACAAGAAGCGCAAGCTGCAGCAGGGCGATGACCTGGCACCGGGCGTACTGAAGATCGTCAAGGTCTACCTGGCAATCCGCCGTCGCATCCAGCCGGGTGACAAGATGGCCGGTCGTCACGGTAACAAGGGTGTCGTCTCGGTAATCATGCCGGTTGAAGACATGCCACACGATGCCAACGGTACTCCGGTCGACGTCGTGCTGAACCCGCTGGGCGTACCTTCGCGTATGAACGTCGGTCAGATCCTCGAAACTCACCTGGGCCTCGCGGCCAAAGGTCTGGGCGAGAAGATCGACCGCATGATCGAAGAGCAGCGCAAAGCCGCTGAGCTGCGCGTGTTCCTGACCGAGGTCTACAACGAGATCGGCGGTCGTCAGGAAAACCTCGACGAGTTCACCGACGAAGAGATCCTGGCCCTGGCGCACAACCTGAAGAAGGGCGTGCCGATGGCTACCCCGGTCTTCGATGGTGCCAAGGAGCGCGAGATCAAGGCCATGCTGAAGCTGGCTGACCTGCCTGAGAGCGGCCAGATGGTGCTGTTCGATGGCCGTACCGGCAACAAGTTCGAGCGTCCTGTGACCGTTGGTTACATGTACATGCTCAAGCTGAACCACTTGGTGGACGACAAGATGCACGCGCGTTCCACTGGTTCCTACAGCCTGGTTACCCAGCAGCCGCTGGGTGGTAAGGCGCAGTTCGGTGGTCAGCGTTTCGGGGAGATGGAAGTGTGGGCGCTGGAAGCATACGGCGCGGCATACACCCTGCAAGAAATGCTCACAGTGAAGTCGGACGACGTGAACGGCCGTACCAAGATGTACAAGAACATCGTGGATGGCGATCACCGTATGGAGCCGGGCATGCCCGAGTCCTTCAACGTGTTGATCAAAGAGATCCGTTCGCTCGGTATCGACATCGATCTGGAAACCGAATAACACGTGACGCGAAGGGGAGTGGGGCGGTAATGCCCACTCCCTGCTCCGCCAGGAGGAAAGGCCTTGAAAGACCTACTGAATTTGCTGAAAAACCAGGGTCAAGTCGAAGAGTTCGACGCCATCCGCATCGGTCTGGCGTCACCTGAAATGATCCGTTCGTGGTCGTTCGGTGAAGTCAAGAAGCCGGAAACCATCAACTACCGTACGTTCAAACCAGAGCGTGACGGCCTGTTCTGCGCCAAGATCTTTGGCCCAGTCAAGGACTACGAGTGCCTGTGCGGCAAGTACAAGCGCCTCAAGCACCGCGGCGTGATCTGCGAGAAGTGCGGCGTTGAAGTTGCCCTGGCCAAGGTTCGTCGTGAGCGCATGGCGCACATCGAACTGGCCTCGCCGGTTGCTCACATCTGGTTCCTGAAGTCGCTGCCGTCCCGTATCGGCCTGCTGATGGACATGACCCTGCGTGACATCGAGCGCGTGCTCTACTTCGAGAGCTACGTCGTTATCGATCCGGGCATGACCACCCTGGAAAAGGGCCAGCTGCTGAACGACGAGCAGTACTTCGAAGCGCTGGAAGAGTTCGGTGACGACTTTGATGCCCGCATGGGTGCCGAAGCTGTCCGCGAGCTGCTGCACGCTATCGACCTGGAGCACGAGATTGGTCGCCTGCGCGAAGAAATTCCGCAGACCAACTCGGAAACCAAGATCAAGAAGCTGTCCAAGCGCCTGAAGCTGATGGAAGCTTTCCAGGGCTCGGGCAACCTGCCTGAGTGGATGGTCCTGACCGTCCTGCCAGTGCTGCCGCCGGACCTGCGTCCGCTGGTACCGCTGGATGGTGGCCGCTTCGCGACCTCCGACCTGAACGACCTGTATCGTCGGGTGATCAACCGTAACAACCGTCTGAAGCGCCTGCTCGATCTGTCGGCGCCGGACATCATCGTGCGCAACGAAAAGCGCATGCTGCAGGAAGCGGTCGACGCCCTGCTGGACAACGGCCGTCGCGGTCGCGCCATCACTGGCTCGAACAAGCGTCCGCTGAAGTCCCTGGCTGACATGATCAAAGGTAAGCAAGGTCGCTTCCGTCAGAACTTGCTCGGTAAGCGCGTGGATTACTCCGGCCGTTCGGTAATTACCGTAGGCCCGACCCTGCGTCTGCACCAGTGCGGTCTGCCGAAGAAGATGGCCCTCGAGCTGTTCAAGCCGTTCATTTTCGGCAAGCTGGAAATGCGTGGTCTGGCGACCACCATCAAGGCTGCCAAGAAGATGGTCGAGCGCGAGCTGCCAGAGGTGTGGGACGTGCTCGCCGAGGTGATCCGCGAACACCCCGTGCTGCTCAACCGTGCACCGACCCTGCACCGTCTGGGTATCCAGGCCTTTGAACCGGTTCTGATCGAAGGTAAGGCCATTCAGCTGCACCCGCTGGTCTGCGCCGCGTACAACGCCGACTTCGACGGTGACCAGATGGCCGTTCACGTGCCGCTGACGCTGGAAGCCCAGCTTGAAGCGCGCGCGCTGATGATGTCGACCAACAACATCCTGTCGCCAGCCAACGGTGAGCCAATCATCGTTCCTTCGCAGGACGTGGTACTGGGTCTGTACTACATGACCCGTGAAGCCATCAACGCCAAGGGCGAAGGTCGCGTGTTCGCCGACCTGCAGGAAGTCGACCGCGTATTCCGCGCCGGCGAAGCTGCCCTGCACGCGAAAATCAAGGTTCGTATCAACGAAACCGTGAATGACCGTGATGGTTCCTCGACCAAGAACACCCGTATCGTCGACACCACCGTCGGCCGTGCGCTGCTGTTCCAGGTTGTACCGGCAGGCCTGCCATACGATGTCGTCAACCAGCCGATGAAGAAAAAGGCGATCTCCAAGCTGATCAACCAGTGCTACCGCGTGGTTGGTCTGAAAGAGACCGTTATCTTCGCCGACCAGCTGATGTACACCGGCTTTGCCTACTCGACCATTTCCGGCGTTTCCATCGGTGTGAATGACTTCGTCATCCCTGATGAAAAAGCCCGCATCATCAACAGCGCCACCGATGAAGTGAAGGAAATCGAGAGCCAGTACGCCTCCGGCCTGGTAACCCAGGGCGAGAAGTACAACAAGGTCATCGACTTGTGGTCGAAGGCGAACGACGAAGTTTCCAAGGCGATGATGGCCAACCTCTCGAAAGAGAAGGTCATCGACCGCGAAGGCAAAGAAGTCGAGCAAGAGTCCTTCAACTCGATGTACATGATGGCTGACTCCGGTGCCCGTGGTTCCGCAGCACAGATCCGTCAGTTGGCCGGTATGCGTGGCCTGATGGCCAAGCCGGACGGCTCCATCATCGAGACGCCGATCACCGCGAACTTCCGTGAAGGCTTGAGCGTGCTTCAGTACTTCATCTCGACTCACGGTGCTCGTAAAGGTCTGGCGGATACCGCACTGAAGACCGCCAACTCCGGTTACCTGACTCGTCGTCTGGTAGACGTTGCCCAGGATCTGGTGGTTACCGAGATCGACTGCGGCACCGACCATGGCCTGTTGATGACCCCGCACATCGAAGGCGGCGACGTTGTAGAGCCGCTGGGTGAGCGTGTACTGGGTCGTGTCATCGCCCGTGACGTGTTCAAGCCAGGCACCGAGGACGTTATCGTTCCGGCCGGTACCCTGGTTGATGAGCAGTGGGTCGAATTCATCGAGCTGAACAGCATCGACGAAGTGATCGTGCGTTCGCCGATCAACTGCGAAACCCGCTTCGGTATCTGCGCCAAGTGCTACGGTCGTGACCTGGCTCGCGGTCACCAGGTGAACATCGGTGAAGCTGTCGGCGTTATCGCTGCCCAGTCGATCGGTGAGCCGGGTACCCAGCTGACCATGCGTACGTTCCACATCGGTGGTGCTGCAAGCCGTACCTCGGCTGCCGACAGCGTCCAGGTGAAGAACGGCGGTATGGTTCGTCTGCACAACCTGAAGCAGGTAGTACGTGCCGATGGCAACCTGGTTGCCGTATCGCGTTCGGGCGAGTTGGCCATCGCCGACGAATTCGGTCGTGAGCGTGAGCGTTACAAGCTGCCTTACGGTGCGGTAATTTCGGTCAAGGAAGGTGAAAAGGTCGAAGCTGGCGCCATCGTCGCCAAGTGGGACCCGCACACCCACCCGATCGTTACCGAGCTGAAAGGTACCGTGACCTTCGTGGGCATGGAAGAAAACATCACCATCAAGCGTCAGACTGACGAATTGACTGGTTTGACCAACATTGAAGTACTGGACGTCAAGGATCGCCCTGCCGCAGGCAAGGAAATCCGTCCGGCTATCAAGATGGTCGATGCCAATGGCAAGGACCTGTACCTGCCAGGTACCGATGTACCTGCTCAGTACTTCCTGCCAGCCAACGCCTTGGTAGGTGTGGCTGACGGTGCACAGATCGGTGTTGGTGACGTAATTGCGCGTATCCCGCAAGAAACGTCGAAAACCCGTGACATCACCGGTGGTCTGCCACGTGTTGCCGACTTGTTCGAAGCACGCCGTCCGAAAGAAGCCTCGATTCTGGCTGAAGTCAGCGGCACCATCGCGTTCGGTAAAGAGACCAAGGGCAAGCGCCGTCTGGTCATCACTCCGACCGACGGTAGCGATCCGTACGAAGAGCTGATTCCTAAGTGGCGCCACCTGAACGTCTTCGAAGGCGAACAGGTAAACCGCGGCGAAGTCATCTCCGACGGCCCGAGCGATCCGCACGACATCCTGCGTTTGCTGGGTGTGAGCGCGCTGGCGAAGTACATCGTCAACGAGATCCAGGACGTTTACCGTCTGCAAGGCGTTAAGATCAACGACAAGCACATCGAGACCATCCTGCGTCAGATGCTGCGCAAGGTCGAGATCTCGGAGTCGGGTGATTCCAGCTTCATCAAGGGCGACCAGATGGAACTGACCCACGTACTGGTGGAGAACGAGCGTCTCGCCGGCGATGACAAGTTCATCTCCAAGTTCACCCGTGTGCTGCTGGGTATCACCAAGGCGTCGCTGTCGACCGAATCGTTCATCTCCGCGGCTTCCTTCCAGGAAACCACCCGCGTACTGACCGAAGCGGCGGTAACCGGCAAGCGCGACTACCTGCGCGGCCTGAAAGAGAACGTGGTCGTGGGTCGTCTGATCCCGGCCGGTACCGGTCTGGCTTACCACAGCGAGCGCAAGCGTCGCCGTGAAGCCGACAAACCGCTGCGTGTGAGCGCTAGTGAGGTCGAAGCTGCACTGACCGAAGCGCTGAATTCCAGCGGTAACTAAGTACAGGGCAGGGCCCCGGCAACCCTCGAACGGTCATCGACGACACACAATGTTGCCGATGATCGGGCGAGGAGGGCCGGGGCCTCGTCTTGACTGGGTGCAAGATCCTCCGTAGACTTTTGTACCCTTAAATTTGGTGAGGCTCCGTCTCGTCAATTTTTGGCTTTCTTGCAAGACAATAGAGTCGCAAGACAATCAGTGGAGCTAGTAGATGGCAACTATCAACCAGCTGGTACGTCAGCCGCGTAAGCGTTCGGTCGAGAAGTCCGACGTTCCTGCGCTGCAGAACTGCCCGCAACGTCGTGGCGTGTGCACCCGTGTGTACACCACCACGCCGAAAAAACCTAACTCGGCACTGCGTAAAGTATGCCGTGTGCGTCTGACCAACGGTTTCGAGGTTTCCTCGTACATCGGCGGTGAAGGCCACAACCTGCAAGAGCACAGCGTCGTCCTGATCCGTGGCGGCCGTGTAAAAGACTTGCCAGGTGTTCGTTACCACACCGTTCGCGGCTCTCTGGATACTTCGGGCGTCAAAGGCCGTAACCAGGGTCGTTCGAAGTACGGTACCAAGCGTCCGAAGTAATCGGCCGTTTGCACACATCCATTTTTTTGAGTCGATAAGAGTAAGGTCGGGCGGGGGTCGTAGACCCAGGTCCCGGGCTAACCTGAAGACCGTTTGAGGGCTTATCATGCCAAGACGTCGTGTAGCAGCAAAACGTGAGATTCTGGACGATCCTAAATACGGATCCCAAATCCTCGCCAAGTTCATGAACCACGTGATGGAAAGCGGCAAGAAGGCCGTGGCCGAGCGCATCGTTTACGGTGCCCTGGACAAGGTCAAAGAGCGCAAGAACAGCGACCCCCTGGAAATCTTCGAGAAAGCTCTCGACGCCATCGCTCCGCTGGTCGAAGTAAAGTCCCGTCGTGTCGGCGGTGCCACTTACCAGGTTCCGGTTGAAGTTCGTCCATCCCGTCGTAACGCTCTGGCAATGCGCTGGCTCGTAGACTACGCCCGCAAGCGCGGCGAGAAGTCGATGGCTCTGCGCCTGGCCGGCGAACTGCTGGATGCTGCTGAAGGCAAGGGTGCTGCAGTCAAGAAGCGTGAAGACGTTCACCGTATGGCTGAAGCCAACAAAGCGTTCTCGCACTACCGCTTCTAATTCAAGCATCAATCATTTTGCGAGGGCTTTATGGCTCGTACTACAGCAATTAACCGCTACCGTAACATTGGTATCTGTGCCCACGTTGACGCGGGCAAGACCACCACTACCGAGCGGATCCTGTTCTACACAGGTCTGAGCCACAAGATGGGCGAGGTGCATGACGGCGCCGCGACCACCGACTGGATGGTGCAGGAGCAGGAGCGGGGTATCACCATTACCTCCGCTGCCGTTACTACCTTCTGGAAAGGTTCCGTTGGTCAGTACGACAACTACCGCGTAAACGTCATCGATACCCCCGGCCACGTTGACTTCACCATTGAAGTAGAGCGTTCGCTGCGTGTACTCGACGGCGCGGTCGTTGTGTTCTGCGGTACCTCCGGCGTTGAGCCGCAGTCCGAAACCGTATGGCGTCAGGCCAACAAGTACGGCGTTCCACGTGTTGTTTACGTGAACAAGATGGACCGTGCCGGTGCCGACTTCCTGCGCGTTGTTGGTCAGATCAAGAACCGTCTGGGTCACACCCCGGTTCCTGTTCAGCTGGCCATCGGTTCGGAAGATAACTTCCAGGGTCAGGTCGACCTGATCAAGATGAAGGCTATCTACTGGAACGACGACGACAAAGGCACCACCTACCGTGAGGAAGAAATTCCTGCGGACATGCTCGAGCTGGCCGAAAAATGGCGCGCGAACATGGTCGAAGCGGCTGCCGAGTCCAGCGAAGAGCTGATGAACAAGTACCTGGAAGGCGAAGAGCTGACCGTCGAAGAGATCAAAGCCGGTCTGCGCGCGCGCACCCTGGCCAGCGAGATCGTTCCGGCTGTCTGCGGTTCGTCCTTCAAGAACAAGGGCGTTCCCCTGGTTCTCGACGCCGTCATCGACTTCCTGCCTGCTCCTACCGAGATTCCTGCGATCAAGGGTATCCACCCTGACCTGATCGAGAAGCCGAAGGATGAGCTGGTCGAGGCCGACTACGACGAGCGTCATGCCGACGACAACGAGCCGTTCTCGGCTCTGGCGTTCAAGATTGGCACCGACCCGTTCGTTGGTACTCTGACCTTCGTCCGTGTTTACTCGGGTATGCTGCAGTCCGGCGACTCGGTGATCAACTCGGTCAAAGGCAAGAAAGAGCGCGTTGGTCGTATGGTGCAGATGCACGCCAACCAGCGTGAAGAAATCAAAGAAGTACTGGCAGGCGACATCGCTGCTCTGATCGGCATGAAGGACGTCACCACCGGTGACACCCTGTGCAACGCCGACAAGCCGATCATCCTCGAGCGTATGGACTTCCCGGAGCCTGTGATCTCGGTAGCTGTAGAGCCGAAGACCAAGCAAGACCAGGAAAAGATGGGTATCGCACTGGGCAAGCTGGCTCAGGAAGACCCTTCGTTCCGCGTCAAGACCGACGAAGAAACCGGCCAGACCATCATCTCCGGTATGGGTGAGCTGCACCTGGACATCCTCGTTGACCGCATGAAGCGCGAGTTCAACGTCGAGGCCAACATCGGCAAGCCGCAGGTTTCGTACCGCGAGAAGATCACCAAGTCCAACGTCGAAATCGAAGGCAAGTTCGTTCGTCAGTCGGGTGGTCGTGGTCAGTTCGGTCACTGCTGGATCCGTTTCTCGGAGCCAGATCAGGACGACAAAGGCAACATCACCGAAGGTCTGGTGTTCTCCAACGAAGTCGTTGGTGGTGTGATTCCTAAGGAATTCATCGCCCCGATCCAGAAGGGTATCGAAGAGCAGATGAAGAACGGCGTTGTTGCCGGCTATCCTCTGATCGGCCTGAAGGCCACGGTATTCGACGGTTCGTACCACGATGTCGACTCCAACGAAATGGCGTTCAAAATCGCTGCTTCGATGGCAACCAAGCAGCTGGCCCAGAAGGGCGGCGGCGTGGTTCTCGAGCCGATCATGAAGGTCGAAGTTGTAACCCCGGAAGACTACCTGGGTGACGTGATGGGTGACCTGAACCGTCGTCGTGGTCTGGTTCAGGGTATGGATGATTCGGTCTCCGGCCGCGTCGTTCGTGCTGAAGTACCGCTCGGAGAGATGTTCGGTTATGCGACCGACGTTCGTTCCATGTCTCAGGGTCGCGCGAGCTACTCCATGGAATTCTCCAAATACGCCGAAGCTCCGTCGAACATCGTCGAAGCACTCGTTAAAAAACAAGGCTAATCCCCTTTAGGCAAGAGGTTCACTGTCGTGGCTAAAGAAAAATTTGATCGTTCCCTTCCCCACGTTAACGTCGGCACTATCGGCCACGTTGACCACGGTAAGACCACTCTGACCGCAGCTCTGACTCGCGTTTGCTCCGAAGTTTTCGGTTCCGCAATCGTCGACTTCGACAAGATCGACTCGGCTCCGGAAGAGAAAGCGCGCGGTATTACCATCAACACCGCTCACGTCGAATACAACTCGACCATTCGTCACTACGCTCACGTCGACTGCCCAGGTCACGCTGACTACGTGAAGAACATGATCACCGGTGCTGCCCAGATGGATGGCGCGATCCTGGTTTGCTCGGCCGCCGATGGTCCGATGCCACAAACCCGTGAGCACATCCTGCTGTCCCGTCAGGTTGGCGTTCCGTACATCGTGGTCTTCCTGAACAAGGCTGACCTGGTAGACGACGCTGAGCTGCTGGAACTGGTCGAGATGGAAGTTCGCGACCTGCTGTCCACCTACGACTTCCCAGGCGACGACACCCCGATCATCATCGGTTCGGCTCGTATGGCCCTGGAAGGCAAAGACGACAACGAAATGGGCACCACTGCCGTTCGTAAACTGGTCGAAACTCTGGACAGCTACATCCCAGAGCCAGTTCGTGCCATCGACCAGCCGTTCCTGATGCCGATCGAAGACGTATTCTCGATCTCGGGTCGTGGTACCGTTGTTACCGGTCGTATCGAGCGTGGTATCGTCCGCGTTCAGGATCCGCTGGAAATCGTTGGTCTGCGTGACACCACCACCACCACCTGCACCGGTGTTGAGATGTTCCGCAAGCTGCTGGACGAAGGTCGTGCTGGCGAGAACTGCGGCGTTCTGCTGCGTGGTACCAAGCGTGACGACGTTGAGCGTGGCCAGGTTCTGGTCAAGCCAGGTTCGGTCAAGCCGCACACCAAGTTCGTTGCCGAAGTCTACGTTCTGTCGAAGGAAGAAGGCGGTCGTCACACTCCGTTCTTCAAAGGCTACCGTCCTCAGTTCTACTTCCGTACCACTGACGTGACCGGTAACTGCGAACTGCCGGAAGGCGTTGAAATGGTAATGCCAGGCGACAACATCCAAATGGTTGTCACCCTGATCAAGACCATCGCAATGGAAGACGGTCTGCGTTTCGCCATTCGTGAAGGCGGTCGTACCGTCGGCGCCGGCGTCGTGGCCAAAATCGTCGAGTAATCACTCGATCGGTTGAAAAAAACCCCCGCTCAGCGGGGGTTTTTTTTATTCGGTTGACACTAAATTGAGGCGTCTATAGAATCACGCCTCCTTTTAGCGGGCGTAGTGCGTCCGT
This sequence comes from Pseudomonas sp. CM25, assembly GCF_013179705.1. Taxonomy (NCBI): domain Bacteria; kingdom Pseudomonadati; phylum Pseudomonadota; class Gammaproteobacteria; order Pseudomonadales; family Pseudomonadaceae; genus Pseudomonas; species Pseudomonas sp. CM25. The sequence goes on from NZ_JABMCW010000033.1 coordinate 21,712, forward strand.
TGGGAACAGCCTGGAGTCTGAAATCCAATGCAAAATCAGCAAATCCGAATCAGGTTGAAGGCTTTCGACCATCGCCTGATCGACCAATCCACCCAGGAAATCGTGGAAACCGCGAAACGTACTGGTGCACAAGTGCGTGGTCCAATTCCACTGCCTACCCGCAAAGAGCGTTTCACCGTTCTGGTTTCCCCGCACGTCAACAAAGACGCGCGTGACCAGTACGAGATCCGCACTCATAAGCGTGTTCTGGACATCGTCCAGCCAACGGATAAAACCGTTGACGCGCTGATGAAGCTTGATCTGGCGGCAGGTGTGGAAGTGCAGATCAGCCTCGGCTAAGACTTCGGTCTTGTCCGTGTAACGCTCTGAAATGGGCGGCCATAGCGGGTGAAAGCCCCGTACACTCATGAGGTTACAACATGACTATTGGTGTAGTCGGTCGCAAGTGCGGTATGACCCGCATTTTCACCGAAGAAGGTGTCTCCATTCCGGTCACGGTCATCGAGATCGAGCCGAATCGCGTCACCCAGTTCAAAACTGAAGAAACCGATGGCTACCGTGCAGTGCAAGTCACTGTCGGCGAGCGTCGTGCTTCTCGCGTGACTGCCGCTCAGGCAGGTCACTTCGCCAAGGCTAACGTTGCCGCTGGTCGCGGTGTCTGGGAGTTCCGTCTTGAAGAAGGCGAGTTCCAGGCTGGCGACTCGATCAAAGCTGAACTCTTCACTGAAGGCCAGCTGGTAGACGTTACTGGTCAGTCGAAAGGTAAAGGCTTCGCCGGTACCATCAAGCGCTGGAACTTCCGTGGTCAGGACAACACCCACGGTAACTCCGTGTCGCACCGTGTTCCTGGTTCCATCGGCCAGTGCCAGACTCCTGGTCGTGTGTTCAAGGGCAAGAAAATGTCCGGTCACATGGGCGCCGAGCGCGTGACTGTTCAGTCCCTGGAAGTAGTTCGCGTAGACGCTGAGCGCAACCTGCTGCTCGTCAAGGGTGCCGTTCCAGGCGCTACTGGCGGCGACGTGGTTGTACGTCCAGCTGTCAAGGCTCGCGGTTAAGGGGAAACTGACATGCAACTTAATGTAAATGACGCTCAGGCGATCGAAGTTTCCGAACTGACTTTCGGTGGCGAATTCAACGAGACGCTGGTTCACCAAGCAGTCGTGGCCTACATGGCCGGCGGCCGTCAAGGTACCAAGCAGCAGAAGACCCGTTCCGACGTGGCTGGTGGCGGTAAGCGCCCATGGCGTCAGAAGGGTACTGGCCGTGCTCGTGCTGGTACCACTCGTGGTCCGATCTGGCGTGGCGGTGGTGTAACCTTCGCGGCTCGCCCTCAAGATCACTCGCAAAAGCTCAACAAGAAGATGTACCGCGCAGCCCTGCGCTCCATCCTCGCTGAGCTGGTGCGTAGCGACCGTCTGGTCGTGGTTCAGGACTTCGCTGTCGAAGCGCCGAAAACCAAAGATCTGCTGAACAAGCTGAACGGCATGGGTCTGAGCGACGTACTGATCGTTTCCGACGCTGTTGATCAGAACCTGTACCTGGCTGCTCGTAACCTGCCGCACGTCGACGTACGTGACGTACAAGGTTCCGACCCGGTCAGTCTGATCGCATACGAGAAAGTGTTGATCACTGTCTCGGCCGTGAAGAAATTCGAGGAGCTGCTGGGATGAACCAGGAACGCGTATTCAAAGTCCTCCTTGGCCCGCACGTTTCCGAGAAGGCTACCGTTCTGGCTGAGAAGAAAGGCCAGTTCGTATTCAAGGTTGCTACCGACGCAACCAAGCTGGAAATCAAGAAAGCTGTCGAAGGCCTGTTCAACGTAAAAGTTGAAAACGTGTCGACCGTTAACGTTCTGGGTAAAACCAAGCGTACCGCACGTGGTCTGGGCAAGCGTAATGACTGGAAGAAGGCGATCGTCTCCCTTCAGCCAGGCCAAGATCTCGATTTCAGCAGCAGTGCTGAGTAAGGAAGGGGTGCATCATGGCAATCGTTAAATGCAAACCGACTTCCCCTGGCCGCCGTTTCGTGGTCAAGGTGGTCAACAAGGAGCTGCACAAAGGCGCTCCTCACGCACCGCTGCTCGAGAAAAAATCGAAGTCTGGTGGTCGTAACAACAATGGCCGCATTACCACTCGTCACGTTGGTGGTGGTCATAAGCAGCATTACCGTCTGGTTGACTTCCGTCGCAACGACAAAGATGGCATCCCAGCCACTGTCGAGCGTATCGAATACGACCCGAACCGTACTGCTCACATCGCCCTGCTGTGCTACGCAGACGGCGAGCGTCGCTACATCATCGCCCCTAAAGGCGTGAGCGCTGGCGACCAGCTGATCGCAGGTACCCTGGCCCCAATCAAGGCCGGTAACTCCCTGCAGCTGCGCAACATTCCAGTGGGTAGCACCATTCACGGCATCGAACTGAAGCCGGGTAAAGGTGCACAGATCGCTCGTTCCGCTGGTGCTTCGGCTCAGCTGATCGCTCGCGAAGGTGTCTACGTGACCCTGCGTCTGCGCTCTGGTGAAATGCGTAAAGTACTGGCTGAGTGCCGTGCGACCCTGGGCGAAGTCTCGAACTCCGAGCACAGCCTGCGTTCGCTGGGTAAAGCAGGTGCCAAACGCTGGCGCGGCGTTCGCCCAACCGTTCGTGGCGTTGCCATGAACCCGGTTGACCACCCACATGGTGGTGGTGAAGGTCGTACCTCCGGTGGTCGTCATCCGGTATCGCCATGGGGCTTCCCAACCAAGGGTGCTAAAACCCGTGGTAATAAGCGTACCGACAAAATGATCGTCCGTCGTCGCAAGTAACTAGAGGGATACGACAGTGCCACGTTCTCTGAAAAAAGGTCCTTTTATCGATCTTCACCTGTTGAAGAAGGTCGAAGTGGCGGTGGAGAAGAACGATCGCAAACCAGTTAAAACCTGGTCGCGTCGTTCGATGATCCTGCCACAAATGGTCGGTCTGACCATCGCGGTTCACAACGGTCGCCAGCATGTTCCAGTTCTCGTGAACGAAGACATGGTCGGCCATAAACTGGGCGAGTTTGCCGGTACCCGCACTTATCGTGGGCACGTGGCTGACAAGAAAGCCAAGCGTTAAGGGGTTAGGAAATGGAAGTAGCCGCTAAGTTGTCGGGCGCTCGAATCTCCGCCCAGAAAGCCCGCTTGGTCGCCGACCAGATCCGCGGGAAGAAGGTGGGCGAAGCGCTCAACCTGTTGGCCTTCAGCAGCAAAAAAGCCGCTGAAATCATGAAGAAAGTCCTCGAGTCGGCCGTTGCCAACGCCGAACACAACGAAGGCGCAGACGTTGATGACCTGAAGGTCTCCACCGTCTTCGTCAACGAAGGGCGTTCGCTGAAGCGCATCATGCCGCGTGCCAAAGGCCGCGCAGATCGCATCGTCAAGCGGTCTTGCCATATCACTGTCAAGGTTGCGGACAAGTAACGGAGTCGATCAGATGGGTCAGAAAGTACATCCCACTGGCATTCGCCTGGGAATCGTCAAGGAGCACACGTCCGTCTGGTATGCAGACGGCGCTACTTACGCAGATTACCTGTTGAAGGATCTGAAAACACGTGAGTACCTCCAGGACAAACTAAAAAGCGCGTCCGTAAGCCGTATCGATATTCATCGCCCGGCTCAAACCGCACGCATCACCATCCACACTGCTCGTCCCGGTATCGTTATCGGCAAGAAAGGTGAAGATGTTGAGAAACTGCGTCAGGACCTGACCAAGCAGATGGGTGTGCCTGTGCACATCAACATCGAAGAGATCCGCAAGCCGGAACTCGACGCTATGCTGGTTGCGCAGAGCGTAGCTCAGCAGCTGGAACGCCGCGTAATGTTCCGTCGCGCCATGAAGCGCGCCGTACAGAACGCCATGCGTATTGGTGCCAAGGGCATCAAGATCCAGGTGAGCGGTCGTCTCGGCGGCGCCGAGATTGCTCGTACCGAGTGGTATCGCGAAGGTCGTGTGCCTCTGCACACCCTGCGTGCCGATATCGACTACAACACCTACGAAGCTCACACCACTTATGGTGTGATCGGTGTGAAGGTTTGGATCTTCAAAGGCGAAGTTATTGGTGGTCGCCAAGAAGAACTGAAACCACAAGCACCAGCGCCTCGTAAAAAAGCTGCTAAGTAAGGGGTACGCCAAATGTTGCAACCAAAGCGTACAAAATTCCGCAAGCAGATGACTGGCCACAACCGTGGTCTGGCACTGCGCGGTAGCAAAGTCAGCTTCGGCGAATTCGCCCTGAAGGCTGTTGCTCGCGGTCGCCTCACCGCCCGCCAGATCGAGTCGGCACGTCGTGCCCTGACCCGTCACGTAAAACGTGGCGGCAAGATCTGGATCCGTGTGTTCCCGGACAAGCCGATCTCCAAGAAACCTCTCGAGGTTCGTATGGGTAAAGGTAAGGGCTCCGTGGAATACTGGGTTGCCCAGATCCAGCCAGGCAAAGTCCTGTACGAGATCGAGGGTGTTTCTGAAGAGCTGGCGCGCGAAGCTTTCGCCCTGGCTGCTGCAAAGCTGCCTCTCGCCACCTCCTTTGTTAAGCGGACGGTGATGTGATGAAAGCGAATGAACTTCGTGAAAAATCGGCACAGCAGCTGAACGAGCAACTGCTCGGCCTGCTGCGCGACCAGTTCAATCTGCGCATGCAGAAAGCAACTGGCCAGTTGGGGCAGTCGCACCTGCTCTCGCAAGTTAAGCGTGACATCGCTCGCGTGAAAACTGTGCTCAACCAGCAGGCAGGTAAGTGATCATGGCTGAAGCTGAAAAAACCGTCCGTACGCTGACTGGCCGTGTCGTCAGCGACAAAATGGACAAGACCATCACCGTACTGATCGAGCGTCGCGTAAAGCACCCGATCTACGGTAAATACGTTAAGCGTTCGACTAAGCTGCACGCGCACGACGAAACCAACCAGTGCAAGATCGGCGACAAAGTTTCGATTACCGAAACCCGTCCGCTGGCCAAGACCAAGTCCTGGGCACTGGTTGAAGTCCTCGAACGCGCTGTTGAAGTCTAAGGGCTAGGGGTCGGAGAAATTTTATGATTCAGACTCAATCCATGCTCGATGTGGCCGATAACAGCGGCGCTCGTCGCGTCATGTGCATCAAGGTGCTCGGCGGTTCGCACCGCCGTTACGCCGGCATCGGTGACATCATCAAGGTTACCGTCAAGGAAGCAATTCCGCGCGGTAAGGTCAAAAAAGGCCAAGTGATGACTGCTGTTGTCGTGCGCACCCGTCACGGTGTCCGTCGCGCTGACGGTTCCATCATTCGTTTCGACGGCAACGCTGCTGTTCTGCTGAACAACAAGCAAGAGCCGATCGGCACTCGCATCTTCGGGCCAGTGACCCGTGAACTTCGTACTGAGAAGTTCATGAAGATCGTCTCGCTCGCCCCTGAAGTGCTGTAAGGAGATCCGACATGCAAAAGATTCGTCGTGACGACGAGATCATCGTGATCGCCGGCAAAGACAAAGGTAAGCGCGGTAAGGTGCTGAAGGTTCTCGCTGATGACCGTCTGGTCATCGGTGGTGTGAACCTGGTCAAGCGTCATACCAAGCCTAACCCGATGGCGGGCGTTCAGGGCGGTATCGTCGAGAAAGAAGCGCCTCTGCACGCTTCCAACGTTGCCATCTTCAACGGCGAAACCAACAAGGCTGACCGCGTTGGTTTCAAAGTAGAAGACGGTAAGAAAATTCGTGTCTTCAAGTCGACCCAAAAAGCGGTTGATGCTTGAACACTGCTAGGTAGAAGACCATGGCACGACTGAAAGAGATTTACCGGAACGAGATCGCTCCCAAGCTTAAGGAAGAACTTAAGCTGTCGAACGTGATGGAAGTTCCGCGCGTTACCAAAATCACCCTGAACATGGGTCTGGGCGAAGCGATCGGCGACAAGAAAGTCATCGAGCACGCTGTTGCCGACCTGGAAAAGATCACCGGTCAAAAGCCGGTCGTGACTTTCGCTCGTAAATCCATCGCTGGCTTCAAAGTCCGCGAAGGATGGCCGATCGGCGTCAAGGTGACCCTGCGTAGCGACAAGATGTACGAATTCCTGGACCGCCTGCTGGCGATCTCCCTGCCTCGGGTCCGCGACTTCCGCGGCCTGAATGCCAAGTCCTTCGATGGCCGTGGCAACTACAGCATGGGCGTGAAAGAGCAGATCATCTTCCCGGAAATCGATTACGACAAGATCGATGCTCTGCGCGGTTTGGACATCACCCTGACCACCACTGCTCGTTCGGATGACGAAGGCCGCGCTCTGCTGCGTGCATTCAAATTCCCGTTCCGCAACTGATTGGAGTAGGAAAATGGCCAAGAAGAGCATGAAAAACCGCGAGCTGAAGCGTCAGCTCACGGTAGCCAAGTTCGCCAAAAAGCGTGCTGAGCTGAAAGCGACCATCGTCAACGTGAACGCCTCTCCTGAAGAGCGTTTCGCTGCCGTTGTTGCGCTGCAGAAGCAGCCACGTGATGCCAGCGCTGCGCGTCTGCGCAACCGTTGCCGCCTGACCGGTCGTCCTCACGGTGTATACCGTAAGTTCGGCCTGGGCCGTAACATGCTGCGTCAAGCTGCAATGCGTGGTGACGTACCAGGTCTGGTCAAGGCCTCCTGGTAATCGCTGCAGGTGTGATTCCGGCGTAAGGAGAGCAATCTTCCGACCGCCGGTGATCTCGCCAACAAACAAGCCCCTATATGGGGCTTGTTTCGTTTCTACCTTGTGTCTAGAATGACCGGCTCACCTGAGCCTGGGGTTTAACCCTGTCCGCTCGGGTGGTTGTGATAGCCGCAAGGCTAATAATTCTTGTATCAGGAGCATCTAGCCCATGAGTATGCAGGACCCGTTAGCGGACATGCTAACTCGCATCCGTAATGCCCAGATGGCTGAAAAGTCCGTCGTAAGCATGCCTTCCTCTACCCTGAAGGTCGCGGTTGCCAAAGTTCTGAAAGACGAAGGTTACATTGCCGGTTACCAGGTTACTGGTGAGGCCAAGCCTTCTCTGTCGATCGAGCTCAAGTACTTCGAAGGCCGTCCGGTCATCGAGGAGCTGAAGCGCTCCAGCCGTCCTGGCCTGCGCCAGTACAAGGCCGTTACAGACCTGCCGAAAGTACGTGGCGGCCTGGGCGTGTCTATCGTCTCCACCAACAAAGGTGTGATGACTGACCGCGCTGCGCGCGCTGCCGGTGTCGGCGGCGAAGTTCTGTGCACAGTGTTCTAAGGGGAGATAGGCATGTCTCGCGTCGCTAAGAACCCCGTTAAGCTGCCAGCAGGCGTCGAAGTCAAATTCGCCGGTCAGCAGCTTTCGGTGAAGGGTGCCAAGGGCACTCTCGAACTGAACGTTCACTCGTCTGTTGAAGTCTCCGAAGTCTCCGGCGAACTCCGTTTCGTCGCTCGCAACGGTGATCAGCAAGCTCGTGCTATGGCCGGTACTACCCGTGCCCTGGTCAAC
>NZ_JABMCW010000330.1:0-5813 GCF_013179705.1 Pseudomonas sp. CM25
GAAGTCGGCGTACAGCACGTAGCGGTCGAAGATGTTCTGGCCATACTCGCTGTAGGACTCGAGGTAGGCGGTCTGGATTTCCTTGCCGATGAACTCGATGTAGCGCGGTGCCAGATATTCCTTGAGGTAGCGCAGGTAGCGTTCGCGCACTTCGGCAGGGAATTGCTCCTGCTCGATCTGCTGCTCCAGCACATACAGCAGGTGTACCGGGTTGGCCGCAATCTCGTGCGGGTCGAAGTTGAAGACCTTGGACAGGATCTTGAAGGCGAAGCGGGTCGACAGGCCGTTCATGCCCTCGTCGACGCCTGCCGAGTCGCGGTATTCCTGGATCGACTTGGCCTTGGGGTCGGTATCCTTCAGGTTTTCGCCATCGTAGACGCGCATCTTCGAGTAAATGTTGGAGTTTTCAGGCTCCTTGAGACGCGAGAGAACGGTGAACTGGGCGAGCATCTTCAGCGTGTCCGGGGCGCAATGGGCCTTGGACAGCGAACTGTTGACCAGCAGCTTGTCGTAGATCTTGATCTCGTCACTGACCCGCAGGCAGTACGGCACCTTGACGATGTAGATCCGGTCGATGAAGGCTTCGTTGTTCTTGTTGTTGCGGAAAGTGTGCCACTCCGATTCGTTGGAGTGGGCCAGCAGGATGCCGGTGTAGGGGATCGCGCCCAAGCCTTCGGTACTGTTGTAGTTGCCTTCCTGGGTGGCAGTGAGCAGAGGGTGCAGGACCTTGATCGGTGCCTTGAACATCTCGACGAATTCCATCAGGCCCTGGTTGGCCCGGCACAGCGCGCCCGAGTAGCTGTAGGCGTCGGCGTCGTTCTGCGGAAACTCCTCGAGTTTGCGGATATCGACCTTGCCCACCAGTGCAGAGATGTCCTGGTTGTTTTCATCGCCGGGTTCGGTCTTGGCAATGGCAATCTGGTTGAGAATGGATGGGTAGAGCTTGACCACTTTGAACTTGGAGATGTCACCGCCAAATTCTTGCAGGCGCTTGGTGGCCCAGGGCGACATGATGGTGTTCAGGTAGCGCCGTGAGATCCCGTACTCTTCCTCGAGAATGGCCCCATCTTCGGTGGCGTTGAACAAACCCAAGGGCGATTCGAATACCGGCGAGCCCTTGATGGCATAGAACGGCACTTTCTCCATCAGCTGCTTGAGTTTCTCGGCCAGCGACGACTTGCCGCCGCCTACCGGGCCCAACAGATAGAGGATCTGTTTCTTCTCTTCCAGGCCCTGGGCGGCATGGCGGAAGTACGACACGATCTGGTCGATGCACTCTTCCATGCCATGGAAGTCGGCAAAGGCCGGATAGCGACGGATCACCTTGTTGGAAAAGATTCGCGACAGCCTGGAGTTGGTTGAGGTGTCGATCAGTTCTGGCTCACCTATGGCCAGCAACAGCCGTTCGGCCGCCGATGCGTAGGCACTGCGATCCCCTTTGCACAGCTCGAGGTACTCTTGCAGCGAGAGTTCTTCCTGGCGCGTAGACTCGAAACGTTGTTGGAAGTGGCTAAAAATACTCATGACGTCACCTCGCTCGATACATGGAGACGACGCCGGATCAGTCAGCTGATGCTGGCATGCAACCGGGTTTGCCGATTGCCGTATACCCCCCAGAACACCCTGTAACGCTACCGATGACCCGCACGCCGGTGTACCGGCTCTCCCCTTTTTTGGATGGCCTGTGCTTAAGAGTAGTTGGTTATCCGCAAGGTCAAGGGCGAGGGGCGGAGAAGTTGCGAACGACCGTTCGTCAGATAAGCCGCGAGCCCGCACGGGGCGCGGGCTGCAGTAGAAATGAAAAAATTATTCGGCGGTGCCTTGGGCGGTCTCGGCCGGGTAGGTGGCGCGCCACAGTTCGAAGCCGCCATCCACGCTGTACACGTCGGAAAAACCTTGGCCTACCAGGTAGGCAGCAGCGCTCTGGCTGGAGTTGCCGTGGTAGCACACCACCAGGGTCGGGGCATCGAGGTCGGCGTTACGGATGAAATCGGCGACCGAATGGTTATCAAGATGCCGGGCACCGGCAATGTGGCCGGCGGCAAAGGCCTGCGAGTCGCGAATGTCGACGACTACCGCACCTTGCGCGCGCAGGGCCAGGGCCTGTTCGGGAGGGATGCGCTTGAATTCGCTCATGGGTAGGGCTTTCCTTCAGGGCTGATCGTTCAGTGTAGTGGGTTGGGCCGGTTGACGCAGGGTGCCGTCGTCGGCGCATTCGCAGCGGTGGTACTCGCCGCTGTCGATGTTGTACAGGGTCATTGCACCGCCCCATACGCAGCCGGTGTCCAGGGCGATGACGTCAGGCGCGTCGACGCGCCCTTCAAGCGCCGCCCAGTGGCCGAAGATGATCTTCACGTGGCGAGAGCGGCGGTCCTTGTGCGCAAACCAGGGCTTGTAGCCTTTGGGGGCGGTGCCCACGCCTTCCTTGCTCTTGAGGTCGAGTTTGCCCTCGGCGGTGCAGAAACGCATGCGGGTGAAGTAGTTGGTGATGACCCGCAGGCGCTCGATGCCGCTGAGGTTCTTGCTCCACCTGTTCGGCTCGTTGCCGTACATGCCGTCAAGGTACAGCTTCAGGCGGCCATCATCGCGCAGCACCTGCTCTACCTCTTCAGCAAGCTTCAGGGCCTGGCCGAGCGTCCACTGAGGCGGGATGCCGGCGTGGGCCATGGCGATGCCCCTGGCTTCATCGTAATGCAGCAGCTTTTGCTGGCGCAGCCAGTCGAACAACTGGTCGGCATCCGGCGCTTCGATGATCTCGCGCAGGGTGTCGCTTTTTTTCAGGCGCTCGACGTTGTGCCAGGCGGCCAGCAGGTGCAGGTCGTGGTTGCCAAGCACGCACACCAGTGACTGGCGGATCGAATACAGGAAGCGCAAGGTTTCCAGCGATTCCGGGCCGCGGTTGACCAGGTCGCCGACCAGCCACAGGCGGTCGACGGCCGGGTTGAAGCGAACGCGTTCGAGCAGGCATTTGAGGGGCTGCAAGCAGCCCTGCAGATCACCGACGGCGTAGGTTGCCATCAGTGCAGCGCCCCCGGCACCGCCAGCCGGAAGGGTGCGATCTGGGCGTCGAAGCGTTTGCCGTCTTCGGCGAACATCTGGTAACTGCCCTGCATCGTACCCACGCGCGTGCTGATCACTGCACCGCTGCTGTAGGTGTGGCTCTGGCCTGGGTCGATGCTGGGTTGCTGGCCGACCACGCCGGCGCCGCGTACTTCTTCGACCTCGCCATCACCGTTGGTGATCAGCCAGTGGCGTGACATCAGCTTGGCCTGGACCAGGCCGCTGTTTTTTACGGTAATGGTGTAGGCGAAAGCGAAACGACTGTTCTCGGGGTCGGATTGTTCTTTCAGGTAGCGGGTCACGACGCTGACGTCGATCTGATAGCGGGGGTCGGTCATGCAAGGGCCTTGGGCGAACTGACGCAATAATGCAGTCTAGGCCATTGAGAGGGGGGAGGGCCAGCGGTGTGGGGCTTGGGGATTGTGTTATCAGTTCCGGCCCTATCGCCGGCAAGCCAGCTCTCACAGGTAAAGCACAGGTCTTAGGTGCTGTGGTGTTCCTGTGGGAGTTGGCTTGCCGGCGACAGGGCCGATACAGGCTGGATCAGGCCGGTTGCTGATCAGCCAGCTGGTCGGCCAGGCGTACGAAAGCTGCCAGGTCCAGCTGCTCAGGGCGCAGGCTGCCATCCACGCCAGCTGCCTCGATGGCTGCGCTGTCGAGCAGGCCTTTCATGGTGTTGCGCAGGGTCTTGCGGCGCTGGTTGAACGCCTCGCGCACCACGCGCTCCAGCAGCAGGTGATCCTTGGCCGGATACGGCAGCACTTCGTGCGGTACCAGGCGGACAATCGCAGAGTCCACTTTTGGCGGCGGGTTGAAGGCGCCAGGGCCAACATTGAACAGGTGCTCGACCCGGCAGTGGTACTGCACCATGATCGACAACCGCCCCCAGTCACCACCGCCAGGGCCGGCGGCCATGCGTTCTACCACTTCCTTCTGCAGCATGAAGTGCATGTCGCGGATCAGCCCGGCGTGGCTGAGCAGGTGGAAGATCAACGGGGTGGAGATGTTGTAGGGCAGGTTGCCCACCACCTTCAGGCTGCGCGCTGGCACGCCCAGCTGGTTGAAGTCGAACTTCAGGGCGTCGCCCTGGTGCAGGCGGAAGTTGCCGCGGTCAGCGAACTTGTGCTGCAGGATCGGCACCAGGTCCTTGTCCAGTTCCACAACGTCCAGTTGTGCACCGCTGCCCAGCAGGCCTTCGGTGAGGGCGCCCTGGCCCGGGCCGATTTCCAGCAAGTGTTCGCCGGCCTTGGCGTTGATGGCGCGCAGGATACGGTCGATAACACCGGCGTCGTGCAGGAAGTTCTGGCCGAAGCGCTTGCGCGCCCGGTGTTGGTATTGCTCGTTCATGGTCGGTTCTCGGCCATCTGGTAGGCGGTGTCCAGCGCAACGCGCAGGCTGCCGGTGTCGATCTTGCCGGTGCCGGCAAGGTCCAGGGCGGTGCCGTGGTCAACCGAGGTACGGATGATCGGCAGGCCCAGCGTCACGTTGACCGCAGCGCCAAAGCCTTTGTACTTGAGTACGGGCAGGCCCTGGTCGTGGTACATCGCCAGCACTGCATCGCAGTGCTCCAGATATTTGGGGGTAAACAGGGTATCGGCCGGCAGTGGTCCGCGCAGGTCCATGCCTTCGGTGCGCAGGCGGGCCAGGGTCGGTTCGATGATGTCGATTTCTTCGCGGCCCAGATGGCCGCCCTCGCCCGCGTGCGGGTTGAGGCCGCACACCAGGATGCGCGGGTTGGCGATGCCGAACTTGTCGCGCATGTCGGCATGCAGGATTCGTGTTACACGCTCGACGCGCTCGGCGGTGATGGCGTCGGCGATGTCGCGCAGCGGCAGGTGCGTGGTCACCAGGGCGACGCGCAGGCCGTGCGTGGCCAGCATCATTACCACTTGCGCGGTGTGAGTCAGCTCGGCGAGGAATTCGGTATGCCCAGAGAAGGCGATGCCACTCTCGTTGATCACGCCCTTGTGCACAGGGGCGGTGATCATCCCGGCGAAATGCCCGTCCAGACAGCCTTGCCCGGCACGGGTCAGGGTTTCCAGCACGAACGCCGCGTTCGCCTGGTCGAGCTGGCCTGGCACTACCGGGGCTGCAAGGGGGGTGTCCCAGACGTACAGGCTACCTGCAGGCGCTGGCTGCTCGGGCCATTGGCCCGGCGCTACCGGCAGCAGGTTGACTGCAACCGCCAGCTGGGTGGCCCGCTCTGCGAGCAGGTCACGGCTGGTGATGGCGATCAGGGGGTGGGGCTGGGCGTCTGCGGCGAGCAGCAGGCACAGGTCGGGACCTATGCCGGCTGGCTCACCGGGGGTGACGGCGAAGCGCTGCGGCTTCACTGGGCGGCCTGGTCAGCGCCAGGCAGCTTGATTTCAACGTAGGCTTCGTCGCGGATCTGGCGCAGCCAGGTTTGCAGCTCTTCGTCATACTTGCGGTTACGCAGCACGCTCAGGGCCTGCTGTTCGCGCGCCTGCTCGGTGCTGTCGGTGGCGCGGCGGCCCAGCACTTCCAGGACATGCCAGCCGTACTGGGTCTTGAACGGTTTGGTCACGACGCCTTGCTGGGCGTTGGCCATCTGTTCGCGAAACTCCGGTACCAGGCTGTTCGGGTCAACCCAGTTCAGATCGCCGCCGTTAAGCGCCGAGCCCGGGTCTTCCGAGAAACTCTTGGCCAGGGTGGCGAAGTCTTCACCGTTGTTGATCCGCTCGTAGAGCTTCTCGGCCAGCTGTTCGGTGGCTGCATCGCTGCGCACTTCGCTT
>NZ_JABMCW010000331.1:0-5803 GCF_013179705.1 Pseudomonas sp. CM25
GGCGAATACGCCACCGTCTTTCAGGTCGCACTGAATGTTGTACTTGGCCACGCGCTCACGAATGATGCGCCCGCCTTCGAAAGCCATGTGGCCCAGCAGTTGAGCCTGCTGGGGGCCGACGGTGCGTTCGATGACGTCGATGTCGCGGCTGTAGCTGTTGACGATCTGGCCGCCGTTGCGGCCGGATGCGCCAAAGCCCACCTTGGCCGCTTCGACAATGCTCACCTTGAAGCCGTTTTCCAGCAGGAACAGCGCGCTGGACAGGCCGGTGTAGCCGGCACCGATGATACAGACATCGGTTTCCACCTCACCCTGCAGCGCCGGACGTGGCGGCACCGGGTTGGCCGAGGCGGCGTAGTAGGACTGGGGGTAGGGGGTGTTAGCCATGCTGCAGGAACCTCTGTGTTTTATATTTTTAACGAATGTACCGATGCTATCAATAATAATAAACACCCGCTAGTCGTCCGTTGAAAATCCTTTACTCGGCCCCGGGGCAGCACCTTTATATAAAGAGGTTAAGATTCAGTAGGTTAGCTCGAAAAAAAGTGTTGACAGGGTTTTTGGAATCAGTAGAATGCGCACCACACGACAGGCACATAGCTCAGTTGGTTAGAGCACCACCTTGACATGGTGGGGGTCGTTGGTTCGAGTCCAATTGTGCCTACCAAATCGAAGAAGGGGTGATCCGCAAGGGTCATCCCTTTTTTCATTGTCCCGTTTATCGGGCAATGCGACTGCGATTGAAGGGTGATGCGCTGGCAGTCGAAAGTTTTTGATTTTTCTGAAAAAAAAGCTTTACAGGTACGCATTCGATCACTAATATGCGCACCACACGACAGGCACATAGCTCAGTTGGTTAGAGCACCACCTTGACATGGTGGGGGTCGTTGGTTCGAGTCCAATTGTGCCTACCAAATCCGAAAAGGGCGATCAGAAATGATCGCCCTTTTTGCATGTGCGCTCGTAGCAGCGTGTAACCTTTGGTCGCGGTTCTCGGCACTGCCTGCATGCTAGAATCCGCCCCTTCGAATCTGGAGGTACACGCGTGCGCAAACTGGCTGTGGTAATGGCAGTGCTCGCCCTGGCGGGCTGTGAAAACGAGGTCGAAGGCGTACACAAGCAGGTGGCCGAACACCTGCACAACCCCAAGACGGCCAAGTTCGGCAACGTACGCATCGATACCCAGGGCACCATCTGCGGCCAGGTCCGCGGCAAGGATGATGCCGGGCAGTACGAGGCCTATCGCAGCTACGTGGCGATCAAGCGCGATGGCCAGTACGACATCATCGTCGACGACAGCGGCAATAACCTGCGCATTCGCGAGATCTGCGGTGGTGCCGACCTGCAGCGGCGCGCCGACGCGCTGGCTGACCAGCCGGCCCCGCAAGGCTGGGATGTAGAAGTGGTCCAGGGCGCCAACATGGGCGCACTCAGCGACATGACCGCACGCCTGATCGAAAAGGGCATCCCGTCCTCGGTTGAGTACCGCAACGGCAAGCCGGTGGTGCTGATGGGGCCATTCCCTACCCGCGAAGAAGCGCAGGCGCGCAGGGACGAGGTAATGGCCAAACTGGGCACCGACTCGGTGGTCATCCAGCACGGCGTGGCACGCTGATTTCACGATCAATGTAGATAGTCTGCAGGTTCACCCGCTAATGCGACGGCGGCTGCGACGGTGAATGGCCGGGGGATATTGGCCTGCAGGCCCGGCCCTTTCGCGGCGGTTCGACGGCTGAAGGGATGTTGGCCAGCCGCTGGTCCTGACCGCAGCCAGTGCTTGCGACATTTTTCACACAAGTTTGGCTATGCTTGGGTTGGGAGATGCTGAACGGGGAGGGCCTCATGTCTACACTGGAGCGGGCCATTGCCGTGGCTGCCAGGGCGCATGAAGGGCAATACGACAAGGGTGGGGCGGCTTATATCCTCCACCCGCTACGCGTGATGATGCGGGTTGCCACACCTGAACAACGGATTGTCGCGGTGCTTCACGACGTGATCGAAGACACGCCGCTGACCTTGTCCGACCTGGCCCGCGAGGGCTTTGCGCTGAAGATCCTTGCCGCCTTGCTGGCGCTTAGCCGCCGCGAGGGCGAAGCTTACCAGGACTTCGTGGTGCGCCTGGGCGATGACCCGTTGGCGCGCAGCGTCAAACTGGCCGACCTGGCGGACAACAGTGATCTTTCGCGCATCGCTTCCCCAGGCCTTGACGACCTGGCGCGGCTGACCCGTTACCGCCAAGCCAGTGCCTATCTGCAGGCATTGGCGTGATGCTCAGCTGCAGGCATTGAGGTTGACCGGCCCGACAAACTCATTGCCACGCCCCATCAGGCAGGCCACTCGCTGGTTGCGTTGCTGCTCCCAGGCTTGCGGCGGGTAGGTCTTGTTCCAGGCTTCGAACAGCTGGCGGTCCTGTCTGGACAGGCGCAGGTTGTATTGCTTGCTCATGTAGAAATAGGTGCGCGCGATCATGCCGCGGATAGACGGGCGCGGCATGACTTTCTTCGCCTTGAAGTCGACCTGGGTCAGGCAGCTGCCATATTGCCCGCGCTGTTCGGGCAACCAGCCGAAACTGTAGTTGCTGCGGTCGCCGTTGACCTCGCCGATGCTGGGCACCAGGTTGTGCAGGTCGGCCTCGGCGCGCTTGTACGCCTCGTCATGCTGCGAACACTGCTTGCGCCCACCGTTCTGCCAGCACTGGCGCTGGTGGCCGATCTGCCAGGCCGGCACGATGTGCTCCCACTCGATGCGCGCTGCGCGCTGGGCATTCTTGCGCGGGGTGTAGCCGCACGACGCCAGGTCGACCTTGTTGCCCTTGTACTTGCAGCCGCAATAGAATTCGGTCGATTGTGGCGCGTACAACTTCCAGGCGACCTTCTTCGCCTCCTGGAAGGTGCGCGGCGCGTCGGCTTGCACAAATGGGGTGATCAATAACAGGCAGGCTGCCGCGAAAAACGAAACTCTCATGCGTGGTCAGTCTTCCTTTGGCACGGTCCAGAAGATTTGCACGCCGCCATCATCGCGGTGGGCGAGGGTGACATTGTCGTTTTCGGCAATCTCCTCGAGCAGGGTTTCCCAGTCTTCCGGGGTTTCCTGTTCCAGGCGATAGATCAGCGCCGCACGGCTGCGCTGGGCGGTGGGGCTGTTGATGATCTTCTGGATGCGTACACCCAGCTGTTCATAGCTGCTTGGGGTGGCAGAGGCGGTCCTGGACACAGGCATTTCCTTGTTTTGCTGTATGCGCATACAGTATTTCACTGTAAGTAATTTCGCAACAGCCTGTCAGGCGAAAACCTTGCTCAAGCCTGGGCCGGACCGTGGGCGGCTGTATCCCGCGTATTCCACAGGGTTCCTCATCGTCGGGTTCTGATTCAGCAGCGAGCAAAAAAGCGGATTGCCATGGACCCGACCATGATCCTGGCAGGCAAGTATGTGTGGCGCTGGCGAGCCTCAGTGTTCAGCGCGGCGCGGCGGTGGTGCCGCGCACGATCAGCTCGACCGGCAGGCACTCGCTTTGCGGAGCCTGACCGCTGCGGATCCACTGCAACAAGGTACTGGCGGCACGCTGGCCAAGCTCGTAGGTAGGCAGTAACACGGTCGTCACTCCCGGGGTGACCTGTGCGGTGAGGGGCAGGTTGTCGCACCCGACAATGGACAGGTCCGCCGGGACCTCAAGCCCCAAAGCCTGGGCTTCGAACAGGCAGCCCACGCTGAGCACATCATTGCCGCAGAACACCGCCGTCGGACGCTGGTTCAGCTGCAGCAGCTGGTTGAGCCCGGCACGGCCGCCTTCGAAGCCGAACGGCTGCTCGACGATGTTGCCGTCCGGCAGGGTGCAACCGGCAACGGCCAAGGTTTCGCGGAACCCGGCCAGGCGCGCGCGGGCCCGATCGTTATGGCGAAAGAAACCCGAGATCACGCCCATCTGCCGATGGCCGAGGCGTAACAGGTGCTCGGCAGCCAGCTGGCCGATACGGTAGTTGTCGAAGGCCAGCGACGGCTGGGTAGGGTGGCTGGCCCAGGTCACCAGCAGGCGTACGTCATGCGCACGCACCATCTCCCACACCGGCTGGGGATGGTCCGCACCCACCAGCACCAGGCCATCGATTGCCTGGCCAAGCAGGGCCCGCACCAGCTCCAGCTCGGCGTTGGGGTTGTATTCGTGGGTTGCCAGCAGTAACTGGTAACCCTCGTTGGCCAGGGTGGTCTGCAGGCCTTGCACTGCGCGGGCGAAAATGGCGTTGTCGAGCGTGGGCATGATAGCGCCGATGATCCGTGCACGCCCCGAGGCCAGTGCCCGGGCCGAGCCGTCGGGCAGGTAGCCAAGGCGCTCGATCGCGTGCTGGATTTTTTCCCGGGTGTCGGCACGCACCAGCTGCGGGTTGGACAGCGCGCGGGAAACCGTGGCGGGGGAGACACCGGCCAGGGCGGCTACATCATGCAGGCGGGGGCGTGAATTCATGGCGGTCTGGTAAGTGAGCGGTACCTGACAATACAACCATTCGGCATTTTTTTCCCAATGTTCTTGATCTTGGCGGAGCAGAGGCTACGTTGAATGAAAGCGCTTTCATTTCTTTGCAAGAACATTTGCCGGAGACACCATGACCATCACTTACCTCAAGCAGGCCAGCAAATCTGCCGACGCCAACACAGCCGAAGCACAGCGGGTGGTAACCGAAATGCTCGAAGACATCCAGCGGCGCGGCGAGGACGCGGTGCGCGACTATGCCCGCACGCTCGACAAGTGGCAGGGCGATATCGTGCTCAGCGATGCCGAGATCGACCGGCGAACTGCGCAGGTGCCCAAACGTGTTCGTGACGACATCGATTTCGCCGCGCGCCAAGTGTATGAATTTGCCTGCGCCCAGCGACGCTCCATCAAAGACCTTGAAGTGACCCTGCCATCCGGAGTAATTGCCGGGCAGCGGGTGATCCCGGTGAATGTGGTGGGCTGCTACGCACCGGCAGGGCGTTATGCGCATATCGCTTCGGCCTACATGGGGGTGGCCACGGCCAAGGCCGCCGGGGTAAGGACGGTGCTGGCATGTTCCAGCCCGTTTCTGGGAGAAAGCATCCACCCCTATGTGTTGTATGCCTTCAAGTCGGCCGGTGCCGACCTGATCATGACCCTGGGTGGGGTGCAGGCCATTGCCACCATGGCTTACGGCCTGTTCAGCAGCAAGCCCGCCGATGTCGTGGTGGGGCCCGGCAACAAGTTTGTCGCCGAGGCCAAGCGCGCCCTGTTCGGCAAGGTGGGCATCGATGTGTTCGCCGGGCCTTCGGAGGTGGCGGTCATCGCCGATGACAGCGCCGATGCGGCTATCGTGGCCAGTGACCTGGTGGGCCAGGCCGAGCATGGTCACGAGTCGCCGGCCTGGTTGTTCACCACTTCGCGCAGCCTCGCCCAGGCGGTGATGGCCAAGATACCGGAGCTGATCGAAGCCCTGCCGCCGGTAGCCCGCGATGCGGCGTTCTGCGCCTGGCGCGACTATGGCGAAGTGATTCTGTGCGACAGCCGTGACGAGGTGGTAGAGGTGTCCGACCGTTATGCCAGCGAACACCTGGAAGTGCACGCGCACGACCTTGGCTGGTGGCTGGACAACCTGACCTGCTATGGCTCGCTGTTCCTCGGTGAAGAAACCACGGTGGCCTTCGGTGACAAATGCAGCGGGCCCAACCATGTGCTGCCGACCAAAGGTGCAGCCCGTTACTCGGGAGGATTGTCGGTGCACAAGTTCCTCAAGACCTTGACCTGGCAACGCATGCCCCGCAGTGCAGTGCGCCAGATCGGCCAGGTGACGGCGCG
>NZ_JABMCW010000332.1:0-5781 GCF_013179705.1 Pseudomonas sp. CM25
AGCAATCATGCTGTCGAGCTGCCTGGCAGCCTCGGCGGGCCAATGCTTGAGCTCGGTGGCATAGGTTTCGAGGCTGAACAGCACGGACAGACTGAGAGCGACAGCTTTCGCAGCGAACTTCATGGCCGAATCTCCTGAAATGACCCAGAAACGCTAGTGCAACAATCCCTGCCAACAACCTTCGTTAGCGACCCCTATGCAGCTGTAAACGCCGCGTTCATTGCAATCCGCGACAGGCCGTTATTCCATAAACGACTATGCAAATTCCATTTGGGTATAAATTCGTTTGTTTTCAGCCTGTTAGCATTTCCGTTCGCAATCGCTCACAGAGGCGATGCCTCATCTGCTTTTTTCTGCTGGAGCTTCAATGAACCTGCCGCTGTCTCTTAACCTGCTGGCGTTCCTGGCCCTGCTGCTGGGCCTGGCACAAACCCGCCGCACCGACTGGAGCCTGGCCAAGAAGGTACTGCTGGGCCTGGTGCTGGGCGTGGTCTTCGGCCTGGCCCTGCATACGGTCTATGGTGCTGGCCACCCGGTGCTCAAAGCCACCATCGCCTGGCTTGACCTGGTGGGCAACGGCTATGTCGGCCTGTTGCAGATGATCGTCATGCCACTGATCTTCGCCTCGATCCTCAGTGCCGTTGCCCGCCTGCACAACGCGTCGTCGCTGGGCCGCATCAGCGTGCTGAGCATCGGCACCCTGCTGCTGACCACCGCCATTGCCGCACTGATCGGCATCGTCCTCACCAACCTGTTCGGCCTCAGTGCCGAAGGCCTGGTAGCCGGCGTGCAGGAAAGCGCGCGCATGCAGGTCATCCACAGCGACTACGCGGGCAAGGTCGCCGACCTCAACATCCCGCAGCTGCTGCTGTCGTTCATCCCCAGCAACCCGGTGGGTGACCTGGCACGGGCCAAGCCGACCTCGATCATCAGCGTGGTGATCTTCGCCGTGTTCGTCGGCCTGGCCGCATTGCAGCTGATCAAGGATGACGCCGAGAAAGGCGCACGCGCCTTGTCGGCCATCGACACCCTGCAGGCCTGGGTAATGCGCCTGGTACGGGTGGTGATGAAGCTGACCCCGTATGGCGTACTGGCCCTGATGACCAAGGTCGTGGCCAGCTCCAACATGGAAGACATCCTCAAGCTGGGCAGCTTCGTGGTGGTTTCGTACCTGGGCCTTGGGCTGATGTTCGTGGTGCATGCCATCATCCTGGCTGCGACCGGCGTGAGCCCGCTGCGCTTCTTCCGCAAGGTGTGGCCAGTGCTGACCTTCGCCTTCACCAGCCGCTCCAGCGCCGCCAGCATTCCGCTGAATATCGAAGCGCAGACTCGCCGCCTGGGCGTGCCACAGTCGATCGCCAGCTTCAGCGCATCGTTCGGCACCACCATCGGCCAGAACGGCTGCGCCGGGCTCTATCCCGCCATGTTGGCGGTGATGGTGGCGCCGGCGGTTGGCATCGACACCTTCGACCCGCTGTGGATCGCCACGCTGGTGGCCATCGTCACCCTGAGTTCGGCCGGGGTTGCCGGGGTAGGCGGCGGCGCCACGTTCGCCGCGCTGATCGTGCTGCCGGCCATGGGCTTGCCGGTTGAACTGGTGGCGTTGCTGATTTCCGTGGAACCGCTGATCGACATGGGCCGCACGGCACTGAACGTGAACGGTTCGATGACTGCGGGCGTGGTAACCAGCCAGTTGCTGAAAGAAACCGACAAGGACGTGCTGGCAGGCGATGAGCATGCCGAGCTGAGTCATTCCTGACGGGTGGCCGGGGCTGCTTTGCAGCCCCAATATCCAGTAACGCAATGACATGGGAAGCGAGCAACAGCTGGCTACGGGCGCCGCTATACTTCAGCCTGGGC
Source organism: Pseudomonas sp. CM25 (assembly GCF_013179705.1). Classification (NCBI taxonomy): domain Bacteria; kingdom Pseudomonadati; phylum Pseudomonadota; class Gammaproteobacteria; order Pseudomonadales; family Pseudomonadaceae; genus Pseudomonas; species Pseudomonas sp. CM25. The sequence goes on from NZ_JABMCW010000332.1 coordinate 1,861, forward strand.
TTTGCGAATACTCCGAGGGGAAGGACCTGCCCATGCACTCGCAAGACATGACCCAGGCCGAAGCCGAAGAGATTCGGGTTGAAGTCGCCAAGATCCGCGTCGAGGTGGACAAACTGATCGCCGAGACGCCCAAGCTGAATGCTGAAGCCGTCAAAATGACCCGCGAAACCTTCTGGTATCCGGTTGCCATTGCTGTCGGATTCGTCACCACGGTCGCTACTGTCACCGCAGTAATCATCAAGCTGCTCACCTGAGCGCCCCCGGTAAGAGCGGCGGTACGGCGATCCGATTTGCCCGCGAAGGGCTGCAAAGCAGCCCCGGCACCATCAAACCTTGTCCCAGACCTCGAAGTGATACCCAGGCTTCCCTTCTTCAGCCTGTGCCGCGCTCGAAGTCAGCTGCCACTGGCCCTGGTCAAACTCAGGGAACCAGGCATCTCCTGCCGGCGACAGTTCCACCCGCGTCAGGTACATGCGGCTGACCAGCCCCTTCTCCAGCGCCTGCCCATACAGCTGCGCCCCGCCAATCAGCATCAACTCATCGACTCCGTGCTCCCGCGCCCACTGCTCGGCCCGCACCAGCGCCTGCTCCAGCGAGCCAAACACTTCGGCCCCCGCCAGTTCCAGCCCCGGCTGGCGGCTGACGACGATATTCAACCGCCCGGGCAGCGGCCGGCCCAGCGAGTCCCAGGTCTTGCGACCCATGATGATCGGCTTGCCCAGGGTGGTGGCCTTGAAGTACTTGAAATCCCCTGGCAAGTGCCAGGGCATGGAGTTGTCGATGCCGATCACGCGGTTCTCGGCGTGAGCCGCGATCAGGCTGAGGGGGAGTGATGTATTCATGCGGGCGAGGATAGCACCGGGCGTGTGGGTTATGCTTCTGCCCTGACCTGTGCAATGGAAGACCTTGTGACTGCACCCACTCCACTGGACAAGCGCTGGCTCACCGAAGCGGTACGCCTGCGCGAGGAACATGCCGGCCCCCTGGAGGACCAGGAAGCCAACCGCCGCGCCCGCCAGGCAGGCGGCGACCTGGCGAGCCGCATCGAAACCCGGGCGCTGTTCCTGGCCGAACGCGACGGCATCACTACAGCCCTGCGTCACTGGAAACAGGGCGCGCGCCTGGCGCTACTGGCCTTGCTGCTGATGGCGATACTCAGCGGCGCCGGGCTGGCGCTGGCTGCGTTGGGTGACGGGCAGCGCCCGGTAAATGTGTTCTGGGCGCTGGGCAGCCTGCTCGGGCTGAACCTGCTTATGCTGCTGGGCTGGGCAATCGGCTTTGCCCTCAGCGGCGAGCATGGCGCAGGGCTGGGGCGCCTGTGGCTGTGGCTGAGCGAACGCTTTGCCCGCGACGCCAAGGCCGCGCACCTGGCGCCGGCGCTGCTGGTGCTGCTGCAGCGCCAGCGGCTCACCCGCTGGCTGCTTGGCCTGCTGGTACATGGCCTGTGGCTGCTGGCGATGCTCACGGCACTCGGCATGCTGCTGGCCTTGCTGGCCACCCGCCGCTACGGTTTTGTCTGGGAAACCACCCTGCTCGCGGCCGACCCGTTTATCCACCTGACGCAGGCCTTGGGCGCCCTGCCCTCGTTGCTGGGTTTTGCCGTGCCCGACGAGGCCATGATCCGCGCCAGCGGCGACACCCTGCCAGCCCTGGACCTGGCCCGCCAAGCCTGGGCCAGCTGGCTGCTAGGTGTGGTACTGGTGTATGGCCTGCTGCCGCGCCTGCTGTTGGCCGGGCTGTGCCTGTGGCGCTGGCGCCAGGGCAGCGAGCGCCTGACGCTGGACCTGAGCCTGCCGGGCTATGCGCAACTGCGTGAAGCGCTGATGCCCCGCAGTGAACGCATCGGCGTGCAGGATGCCGCGCCCGAAGCATTGCCTGAATTCGCCGCCGGCCAGCTGGAAAGCGGCAGCAGCGGTGCCCTGCTGGTCGGGCTGGAACTGGACGACCAACGCCCCTGGCCGCCTGCTCTGCCAAAAAGCGTGACCAACGCCGGTGTGCTCGACAGCCGCGAGTCGCGCAATCGCCTGCTCGAGCAGTTGAGCCGTTTCCCCCCGGCACGCCTGGCCATCGCCTGCGACCCACAGCGCTCGCCCGACCGTGGCAGCCTGGCGCTGCTCGCCGAACTCGCGCGCAACGCCGGCGCCACCCGTGTCTGGCTACTCCAGGCCGCACCCGGCCAGCCACTCGATGCCCAGCGCCTGGGCGACTGGCACGCAGCCCTCGACCGGCTTGGCCTGCCGCATGCCGATACTTCACCGCTGACCTGGCTGGAGCATGGCCATGACTGAGCCGCTGAAACTGGCCGTGGTCGGCCACACCAATGTGGGCAAGACCTCGCTGCTGCGCACGCTGACCCGCGACGTCGGCTTTGGCGAGGTATCGCACCGCCCCAGCACCACCCGCCATGTGGAGGGTGCGCGCCTGTCGGTGGATGGCGAACCCTTGCTGGAGCTGTACGACACTCCGGGCCTGGAAGACGCCATCGCCCTGCTCGACTACCTTGAACGCCTGGAGCGCCCGGGCGAGCGCCTGGACGGCCCGGCGCGCCTGGAGCGTTTTCTGCAGGGCAGCGAAGCGCGCCAGCGTTTCGAGCAGGAGGCCAAGGTACTGCGCCAGCTGCTGGCCAGCGATGCCGGCCTGTATGTGATCGATGCCCGGGAGCCGGTGCTGGCCAAGTACCGCGACGAACTGCAAGTGCTGGCCAGCTGCGGCAAGCCGTTGCTGCCGGTGCTCAACTTCGTCGCCAGCCACCAGCACCGCGAGCCGCAATGGCGTGAAGCCCTTGCCCGGCTTGGGCTTCACGCGTTGGTACGGTTTGACAGCGTGGCTCCGCCAGAGGATGGCGAGCGCCGTTTGTACGAGAGCCTGGCCCTGCTGCTGGAAGACGCCCGCCCGGCGCTGCAGCGGCTGATAGACGACCAGCAGGCGCAGCGCCTGGCGCGCCAGCACAGTGGCAAGCGCCTGATTGCCGAGCTGCTGCTGGACTGCGCAGCCTGCCGGCGTAGCGTTGACGCCGAGCCGGCAGCCGAGGCCAGGGCAATCGAGGCATTGCGCCAGGATGTGCGTCAGCGCGAACAGCGTTGCGTCGAGGCATTGCTCAAGCTGTATGCCTTCCGCCCCGAGGATGCCCATGCCAGCGATCTGCCTCTGCTGGATGGCCGCTGGGGCGATGACCTGTTCAATCCCGAAACCTTGAAGCTGCTGGGCGTACGCCTGGGTAGCGGTGTGGCGGCCGGTGCCGCTGCGGGGGCCGGGGTCGATCTGCTGGTCGGCGGGTTGACCCTGGGCGCCGCCGCGCTGGCCGGGGCGATAGCCGGGGGAGCACTGCAGACTGCGCGCAACTATGGGTCGCGGTTGATGGGCAAGCTCAAGGGCAAGCGCGAGCTGACCGTGGACGACACGGTATTGCGCCTGCTGGCCTTGCGTCAGCAACAGCTGATGGTGGCGCTGGATAACCGCGGGCATGCCGCGCAGAGCAGCATTCACTTGGGTGAGCTGGATGAAAAAGCCTGGCGCGAGGGCAAGTTGCCAGAGGCGCTGGTCAGGGCGCGGGCGCATCCGCAGTGGTCCACCCTCAATCCCGGGGCGAAGCTGAACCAGGCTGAGCGGCAGGAGCAGCTGGAGGCGTTGGTTTCACAATTTTGATCAACCAGTTCTGGCCCCTTCGCGAGTGAACCCGCTCCCGCAGCACTAATGCACATCCCTGTGGGAGCGGGTTCACCCGCGAACAGGCCAGACCTGCAAGGTGCAGGCTTACTGCTGGGCCACCTTCTCCGACTTGCCGTCATAGCGCTTGCGCCATTCGGCAAGGATCTGGTCACGGTTTTTCGAGGCCCAGGCGAAGTCGTTCTTGATCAGGCGCTGCTCATAGTCTGCCGGCAACTCGGTCTGCGGCTTGGCAATCCCCGGCGCGGCCAGCAC
>NZ_JABMCW010000333.1:0-5758 GCF_013179705.1 Pseudomonas sp. CM25
CGCCAGCGGTGACGTGAACCAGTACAACGACATGAACGGTATCCGCTTCTGCGAAACGCCGTGGCTGCTCGACACCAGCAACAGCCTGCGCCAGCAGGTCGTGCAGCAGTGGCCACAGGCCGCCGGCAGCCTGGGCCGCCTGTACGCCATGGGTGTCGATGCCTACAGCCTGGCGCCACGCCTGGGCCAGCTGAAAGCACTGCCGGACAACCGCATTTTGGGCCTGTCGGGCAGCTTGAGCATCAACCCCAACCAGCGCGTCGAGCGCCAGCTGCCCTGGGCCGAGTTCGCCGGCGGCCAGGTCAAGCGCCTGCCTGACACCCCGCGCTGATGGCAGCAGCATCGCCGACCAGCGCCGGGCAGGCAGCAGAGACCCAGGCCCTTGAGTACCTTCAGGGGCACGGCCTGCAGCTGCTGGCACGCAACTGGCGATGCAAAGGCGGTGAGCTTGATCTGGTCATGCTCGACGCCGATACAGTAGTATTTGTCGAAGTCCGCTACCGGTTGCACGCGGCCTTCGGTGGCGCCCTCGACAGTATCGACGGGCGCAAGCAGAAAAGGCTGGTGCTCGCCGCCAGCCTTTTCCTGCAGAAGGAGCCCCATTGGGGCAACCACCCCTGCCGCTTCGACGTAGTCGCCTTGCAGGGCAGCCACCATGCAGGCAGACCGCTTCAATGGCTGAAAAACGCCTTCGAATGCTGAACCCACTTCGTTTTTTTTGCTCTATGTATCGCGGGCTGGTCGTTGTTGCGCGCCGCACCGGCCACCGCCCCCTTTAAGGTCACCAGATGGACATGCAATCCCGAATCCGCCGGCTGTTCCAGGCCAGCATCGATACCAAGCAACAGGCAATGGACATCCTGGCACCGCACATCGAGCAGGCCAGCCTGGTCATGGTCAATGCGCTGCTCAACGAGGGCAAGATGCTCGCCTGCGGCAACGGCGGCTCGGCCGGCGATGCGCAGCACTTTTCGTCGGAGCTGCTCAACCGCTTCGAGCGCGAACGCCCGAGCCTGCCGGCCATCGCGCTGACCACAGACAGCTCGACCCTGACCTCGATCGCCAACGACTACAGCTACAACGAAGTCTTTTCCAAGCAGATTCGCGCGCTGGGCCAACCCGGCGACGTACTGCTGGCGATCTCCACCAGCGGCAACTCGGCCAACGTGATCCAGGCGATCCAGGCCGCACATGACCGCGAAATGATTGTCGTAGCATTGACGGGTCGCGACGGCGGCGGCATGGCTTCGCTACTGCTGCCCGAGGACGTGGAAATCCGCGTGCCTTCGACCGTTACCGCGCGCATCCAGGAAGTCCACCTGCTGGCGATCCACTGCCTGTGCGATCTGATCGACAGCCAACTGTTCGGGAGTGAAGAATGACCCCTATGCGCCTCGGCCTGATGGCCTTGACCCTTTGCCTGAGCGTCACCGGTTGCAGCTCGGTACTCACCTCTACCCGCAATTCGCCGATCGACGATGATCGCGGTACGCGCACCATCGGCAGCAAGATCGACGATTCGCTGATCGAGACCAAGGCTGCGGTCAACATCGCCAAGGCCAACCCCGACCTGGACAAGGGCTCGCACATCGTCGTCAGCAGCTACAACGGTATCGTGCTGCTGGCCGGGCAAACCCCTCGCGCCGAGCTCAAGAGCCTCGCCGAGCAGACCGCCGGCCAGGTACAACGGGTCAAGAAAGTGCACAACGAGCTGCAGGTGATGCAGCCCTCCTCCATCCTGGCACGCAACAACGACGCCTGGCTGACCACCAAGATCAAGACCCAGATGCTGACCGACAATGCCGTGCCCAGCTCGCGCATCAAGGTGATCACCGAGAACGGTATCGTCTACCTGCTCGGCCTGGTGACCCAGCAAGAGGCCAACTCGGCCACCGCCGTGGTGCAGGGTGTGTCGGGCGTGCAGAAGATCGTCAAGCTGTTCGAGTACATCGACTGATTGCTCAGCCTCTCTTTTCAGAAATCCAGGAAACACCGCATGAGAAAGCTTCTGCTGCCTGCCCTGCTGTCTGGCGCCTTCGCCACACTGGCCGGCTGCTCCACCCCAAGCCTGATCATTCTCAACGATGGGCGTGAAATCCAGGCTGTCGACGCCCCTAAGTACGAGCGTGCCACCGGCTTCTACGAGTTCCAGCAACTCGACGGCAAGCGCACCCGCATCAACAAGGACCAGGTACGCACCATCAGCGACCTGTAACCCTGAACGTGCAGCAAAGAAAAAGGCGATCCGGTTGGATCGCCTTTTTTTGTTACTTGACCACCTTCAGGCTTGGCCGGCCACTCGGGCGCGGCGGCTGACCGCCACCTTCTGGCGGGCCATCGTCATCTGGCTGAACAGCATCGTCTTCCAGGTCATCGTCACCTTCCATCAGCGACGGCTCGAGCTCGAAGACCATGCCTTGGCCATTCTCGCGGGCATAAATACCCAGAATCGCGGACACCGGCACGAACAGCGAGTGAGCCACGCCACCGAAGCGGCCCTCGAAGCTGACGGCGTCGTTGTCCATGTGCAGGCTGCGCACGGCGCTGGGCGAGATATTCAGGACGATCTGGCCATCACTGGCGAAACCGTCCGGCACCTGCACCTTGGGGTATTCGGCATTGACCAGCATATGGGGCGTGCAATCGTTGTCGACGATCCACTCGTACAGTGCTTTAACCAGATAGGGGCGACTGGAGTTCATCAACGGGCTCCTTAAAGCTTGCGCATTTCACGTTCTACGGAGGACAGGCTGGCCTCGAAAGGCTCGCGGGCAAACTGCCGCTCCATGTAATCCAGCAGCGGCTTGGCCGGCCGCGGCAATTCGATAGCCATTACCGGCAAACGCCAGAGGATGGGCAGTAGACAACAATCGACCAGGCTTTGCTCGTCGCTCATGAAGCAGGCGAACTCATTGAACAGCGGCGAGACCCCGGTAAGGCTCTCGCGCAAGGCCTTGCGTGCCTCGGCACGCGCGGGCTCGCTGCTGCGAGGGTCGAGCACGGTATCTGCCAAGGCACACCAGTCGCGCTGGATGCGGTGCATCAGCAAACGCGTATTGCCCCGCGCCACGGGGTAAACAGGCATCAGCGGCGGGTGCGGGTAACGCTCGTCGAGGTACTCCATCACCACGGTCGACTCATACAACGCCAGGTCGCGATCGACCAAGGTCGGAACGCTGCCATAAGGGTTCACTTCAGCCAGCTTGGGCGGCATGCGCGCAGGGTCGACATCGATGACCTGCACACTGACACCTTTCTCGGCCAGAACGAGGCGTACCCGATGAGAATAATGATCAGCGGGATCGGAATAGCAGGCTAACCGGTTGGTCGCGCCCATGTAACGCCTCCTCGCACGGGATGCTCGTGAAACTGTAAATGAAAACGCGCCCGCGGGGCCCTGGCAGTTTTGCCAGGGCCCCGCGGGCGCGTTCAACAACCAGAAACTACTGCGTGATCAGTGCACGTCCTTCCAGTATTCCCGCTTGAGCAAATAGGCGAATACGAAGAAGAAAGCCAGGTACAGCAACACGTAGGTACCAATGCGCTGGCTTTCCAGTTTTACCGGGTTGGCCGAATAGGCCAGGAAGGTCACCAGGTTCTTGACCTTCTCGTCGAACTGCTCGGTCGTCAGAGTACCGGAATTCGGCGTGATGGTCAGCTGGTCGCAGGCCTCATGGGTCAATGGGCTGCCGGTCAGTGGGTCGAATTGCTTCTTGCCATCGACCACGGTCTGCACCTGCTTGCAGCCAACCACCTGGTTACCCTGCAGGCCGACCAGCACGTTGGGCATGCCGACGTTAGGGAACACCTTGTTGTTCACCCCATAAGGCCGCGACGGGTCCGCGTAGAAGCTGCGCAGGTATGTGTACAGCCAGTCGGTACCGCGCACCCGTGCCACCAGGGTCAGGTCAGGTGGCGCAGCACCAAACCAGGTCTTGGCGTCGCTGGGCTTCATGCCGATCTGCATGTGATCACCAATCTTGGCACCGGTGAACACCAGTTTCTCGAGCATCAGCTCGTGAGGGATCCCCAGGTCATCGGCCACCCGCTCGTAGCGCTGGAACTTGGCACTGTGGCAACCCATGCAATAGTTGGCAAAGGTACGCGCACCGTCCTGCATGGCGGCCTTGTCGGTCAGGTCGATATCGGCCTTGTCCAGCTCCAGGCCATGTTCGGCAGCAAAGGAAAAGGCAGGCATCACTGCCAGCAAAAATACTGCAATCAACTTTTTCATCAGCCAGTCACCCTTTCCGGAACCGGTTTGGTCTTCTCGAGCCTTGTGTAGAACGGCATCAACAGGAAGTAGGCGAAGTACAACACCGTGCACACCTGCGACAGCAAGGTGCGCCCAGGTGTCGGCGCCAGTACGCCCAGCACGCCGAGGATGACGAAGGCCACACAGAACACCAGCAGGAAGGTCTTGCTGATCCAGCCCTTGTAACGCATGGAGCGCACCGGGCTGCGGTCGAGCCAGGGCAAAACGAACAGTACGGCGATGGCCGCACCCATGGCGATAACGCCCATCAACTTGTCAGGCACAGCACGCAGGATCGCGTAGAACGGCGTGAAGTACCACACAGGCGCGATGTGCTCCGGTGTCTTGAAGGCGTTGGCTTGCTCGAAGTTCGGTTTTTCCAGGAAATAGCCGCCCATTTCCGGGAAGAAGAACACCACGGCGCAGAACACGAACAGGAACACCACCACACCGACAATGTCCTTGACCGTGTAATACGGGTGGAACGGAATACCGTCCAGAGGGATGCCGTTTTCGTCCTTTTTCTTCTTGATGTCCACACCATCGGGGTTGTTCGAGCCCACTTCGTGCAGCGCGAGGATGTGCAGCACCACCAGACCGAGAATCACGATTGGCAGGGCAACCACATGCAGGGCGAAGAAGCGGTTAAGGGTGATGCCCGAGATCAGGTAGTCGCCGCGAATCCACTGGGTCAGGTCATCACCGATCACCGGAATGGCACCGAACAGCGAGATGATCACCTGGGCACCCCAGTAAGACATCTGCCCCCACGGCAGCAGATAGCCCATGAATGCCTCGGCCATCAGTGCCAGGTAGATCAGCATACCGAACAGCCAGACCAGCTCGCGTGGCTTCTGGTAGGAGCCGTACAGCAGGCCGCGGAACATGTGCAGGTAGACCACGATGAAGAACGCCGACGCCCCCGTGGAGTGCAGGTAGCGCAGGATCCAGCCGTACTCGACGTCCCGCATGATGTACTCGACCGAGGCGAACGCCTCCTCCGCCGAGGGCGTGAAACTCATGGTCAGCCACACCCCGGTGACGATCTGGTTGACCAGCACCAGCAGCGCCAGGGAGCCAAAGAAGTACAGGAAGTTGAAGTTCTTGGGCGCGTAATACTTGCTCAGATGGTCTTCCCACATCTTGGTGGCGGGGAAGCGAGCATCAATCCAGTCCATGAACTTGCTCATCATGCGTTCTCCTGATCGACGCCGATGACGATGACATCGTCCGACTCGTAAGAGTGCGGTGGCACTGGCAGGTTGAGAGGCGCTGGCTGCGACTTGTAGACACGCCCAGCCAGGTCATAGTGGGAACCGTGGCACGGGCAGAAGTAGCCCCCCACCCACTTCGGTCCAAGGTCGGCAGGCGCGACTTCCGGGCGGAAGGTGGGCGAGCAGCCCAAATGCGTGCACAGGCCGACGAGAATGAGGATTTCCGGCTTGATCGAGCGAACCTCCGGGTCGACATAGGTCGGCTGCACCGAAGCCTTGGACTCGGGAT
>NZ_JABMCW010000334.1:0-5704 GCF_013179705.1 Pseudomonas sp. CM25
CGCCGATCACCGCCGAGCGTTATCACGAGGTGGGCGTCGCGGCTCAGGTAGAGCCTTTCATCAAGGACATGGCTCAAGCCTATGGTTGGGCCGACATGGTGGTGTGCCGGGCCGGTGCCCTGACCGTCAGCGAACTGGCGGCAGCGGGCCTGCCCTCGATGCTGGTGCCCTTGCCCCACGCCATCGACGACCACCAGACCCACAACGCCCAATATCTGGCCCGCGAAGGCGCTGCCTTCCTGATGCCACAAGCGACAACTGGCGCAGCGCAGCTCGCTGAACGCCTGAACGAGGTGCTGATGCAACCCGAGAAACTCAACGTCATGGCAGGCACCGCACGGCGCCTGGCCAAACCTGCCGCAACCAGCACCGTGGTCGATATCTGCCTGGAGGTGGCCCATGGTTGAGAGCCAGAAAGCCATGCCCCAGCCGAAGATGGGCCGTATTCGTCGCATCCACTTCGTCGGTATCGGCGGCGTAGGCATGTGCGGCATTGCCGAAGTGCTGCTGAACCTGGGCTATGAAGTGTCCGGTTCCGACCTCAAGGCTTCGCCGGTCACCGAGCGCCTGGAGTCGTTTGGCGCCGAAATCTTCGTCGGCCACCGCGCCGAGAACGCCGCCACTGCCGATGTGCTGGTGGTGTCCAGCGCGATCAACCCGGCCAACCCGGAAGTCGCCACCGCCCTCGAGCGGCGAATCCCGGTGGTGCCGCGCGCGGAAATGCTCGCCGAGCTGATGCGCTACCGCCATGGCGTGGCCGTTGCCGGCACCCACGGCAAGACCACCACCACCAGCCTGCTGGCTTCGGTGTTCGCCGCCGGCGGCCTGGACCCGACCTTTGTCATCGGTGGCCGCCTGACCGCTGCCGGCACCAATGCCCAGCTGGGCACCAGCCGCTACCTGATCGCCGAAGCCGACGAGAGCGACGCCAGCTTCCTGCACCTGCAGCCGATGGTGGCCGTGGTTACCAACATCGACGCCGACCACATGGCGACCTACGAGGGTGACTTCAACAAACTGAAGAAAACCTTCGTCGAGTTCCTGCACAACCTGCCGTTCTATGGCCTGGCAGTGATGTGCCTGGACGACCCGGTGGTACGCGAGATCCTGCCGCAGGTGAAACGCCCGACCGTAACCTATGGCTTCAGCGAAGAGGCCGACATCCGCGCCATCAATGTTCGCCAGCAGGGCATGCAGACCCACTTCACCGTGCTGCGCCGCGACTGCGAGCCGCTGGAGGTATCGGTGAACATGCCCGGCAACCACAACGTGCTCAATGCCCTGGCTACCATCGCCATCGCCACTGACGAAGGCATCACCGACGAGGCCATCATTCAGGGCCTGTCCGGCTTCCAGGGTGTCGGCCGACGCTTCCAGGTGTACGGCGAGCTGCCGGTCGACGGCGGCAGTGTGATGCTGGTCGACGACTACGGCCACCACCCGACCGAAGTGGCCGCAGTGATCAAGGCCGTGCGCGGTGGCTGGCCAAGCCGCCGCCTGGTGATCGTCTACCAGCCGCACCGCTACAGCCGTACCCGCGACCTGTACGACGATTTCGTCCAGGTGCTGGGCGATGCCAACGTGTTGTTGCTGATGGAGGTCTACCCGGCCGGCGAAGAGCCGATCCCCGGTGCCGACAGCCGCCAGCTGTGCCACAGCATCCGCCAGCGCGGCAAGCTGGACCCGATCTACATCGAACGTGGTGCCGAACTGGCGCCGCTGGTCAAGCCACTGCTGCGTGCTGGCGACATCCTGATCTGCCAAGGTGCCGGTGATGTCGGCGGCCTGGCCCCGCAACTGATGAAAAGCCCGCTGTTCGCTGGCGCCAAGCAGGAGAAGTCGAAATGACCAGCGCCTACGACAAGCTGCACTCGACCCTGGACGTCAAGGCGTTCGGCCGCGTCGCGGTGCTTTACGGTGGCAAGAGCGCCGAGCGTGAAGTGTCGCTCAAGTCCGGTGCTGCGGTGATCGAAGCGCTGACCTCTGCCGGTGTCGACGTGGTCGCCATCGACGTTGGTGACGACCTGCTCGACCGCCTGCAAAGCGAGAAGATCGACCGTGCCTTCATCATCCTCCACGGCCGTGGCGGTGAGGACGGCAGCATGCAAGGCCTGCTGGAGTGCCTGGGCATTCCCTACACCGGCAGCGGCATCCTCTCCTCGGCCTTGGCCATGGACAAACTTCGCACCAAGCAGGTGTGGCAGAGCCTGGGTATTCCGACCCCGCGCCATGCCGTGTTGAGCAGCGAAAATGATTGTGTTGCAGCCGGCACGGAACTGGGCTTCCCGCTTATCGTCAAACCTGCCCATGAAGGCTCTAGCATCGGCATGGCCAAGGTGAACAGCGTCGAAGAACTGACCGCTGCCTGGCAGGCTGCCGCCAAATACGATTCCCAGGTTCTGGTCGAGCAATGGATCCGCGGCCCGGAGTTCACCATCGCGGTGCTGCGTGGTCAGGTGCTGCCGCCGATCGCCCTGGGCACTCCGCACGTGTTCTACGACTACGACGCCAAGTACATCGCCAATGACACCCAGTACCGCATCCCGTGCGGCCTGGACAGCGTCAAGGAACAGGAACTGATCGACCTGACCGCACGCGCCTGCGATGCCATCGGCATCGAAGGGTGGGGGCGGCTGGACGTAATGCAGGACGAGCAGGGCCGGTTCTGGCTGCTCGAAGTCAACACCGCACCTGGCATGACTGATCATAGCCTGGTGCCCATGGCGGCTCGCGCGGCCGGCCTGGACTTCCAGCAACTGGTGCTGGCAATCCTGGCCGAAAGCGTGACGACGCGAGGTTAATCAACATGCAAGGCGCAATGATACGTCAGCAGCAACCCGTTACCGGCCGTAGCAAGCCGGTGCCGCGTGGTGCCAGCCGGCTGGTGGCCGACGAGCCCGTATCGGCGCGCCTGCCGCGGCCCAGCCTGGGCGGCCTCAAGCGCCTGCTGTGGCCGGTGCTGCTGGTGGCGGCCGGTTTTGCTGCCTATGAGGGCGCCATCCGGCTGATGCCGTATGCCGACCGGCCGATCACCAAGATCGATGTGCAGGGCGACCTCAGCTACATCAGCCAGCAGTCGGTGCAGCAGCGTATCGCGCCATACGTGGCGGCGAGTTTCTTCAGTGTCGACCTGCCGGCGATGCGCGCAGAGCTCGAGCAGATGCCATGGATTGCCCACGCCGAAGTGCGTCGGGTGTGGCCGGACGAGGTGGTGATCCGCCTGGAAGAACAGCTGCCGGTGGCGCGCTGGGGTGAGGAGGCTTTGCTCAACAACCAGGGCCAGGCCTTTACCCCGCGCGAACTGGCCAACTACGAGCACCTGCCGCAGCTGGCCGGGCCGCAGCGTGCTCAACAGCAAGTCATGCAGCAGTATCAGGTATTGAGCCAGATGCTGCGCCCCCTGGGCTTTTCCATCGCTCGCCTGGAGCTGCGCGAGCGAGGCAGCTGGTTCCTGACTACGGGCGCGAGCAGCGCCGGGCCGGGCGTCGAGCTGCTGCTGGGGCGCGACCATCTGGTGGAGAAGATGCGCCGTTTCATTGCCATTTACGACAAGACACTCAAAGACCAGATCACCACTATCGCCCGCATTGATCTGCGTTATTCCAACGGACTTGCCGTTGGTTGGCGGGAACCGATTGCACCGACGACGGCCCAACCCGCCGTTGCGAAGAATTAGAGAGAGGCAGGACCATGGCAAACGCGCATAGCGGCAAAATGATCGTCGGGCTGGACATTGGCACCTCCAAGGTGGTGGCGCTGGTGGGCGAAGTGGGCGAAGACGGCACCCTGGAGATCGTCGGGATCGGCACCCATCCGTCCCGCGGCCTGAAAAAAGGTGTGGTGGTGAATATCGAGTCCACCGTGCAGTCGATCCAGCGCGCCGTGGAAGAAGCGCAGCTGATGGCTGGCTGCCGCATCCACTCGGCGTTCGTCGGCGTGGCCGGCAACCACATCCGCAGCCTGAACTCGCACGGCATCGTCGCCATCCGCGACCGCGAGGTCAGCCTGGCCGACCTCGAACGCGTGCTCGACGCGGCCCAGGCCGTGGCGATTCCGGCTGACCAGCGCGTGCTGCACACCCTGCCGCAGGACTACGTGATCGACAACCAGGAAGGCGTACGTGAGCCACTGGGCATGTCGGGCGTGCGCCTGGAAGCCAAGGTCCACGTGGTCACCTGTGCGGTCAACGCGGCGCAGAACATCGAGAAGTGCGTACGCCGCTGCGGCCTGGAAATCGACGACATCATCCTCGAGCAGCTGGCCTCGGCCTACTCGGTGCTGACCGACGACGAGAAAGAACTGGGCGTGTGCCTGGTAGACATCGGTGGTGGCACCACCGACATCGCGATCTTCACCGAGGGCGCGATCCGTCACACTGCGGTGATCCCGATTGCCGGCGACCAGGTCACCAACGATATCGCCATGGCCCTGCGTACCCCCACCCAGTACGCCGAAGAAATCAAGATCCGCTACGCCTGCGCCCTGGCCAAACTGGCCGGCGCCGGCGAGACCATCAAGGTGCCAAGCGTGGGTGACCGCCCACCGCGTGAGCTGTCGCGCCAGGCCCTGGCCGAGGTGGTGGAGCCGCGTTACGACGAGCTCTTCACCCTGATCCAGGCCGAGCTGCGCCGCAGTGGCTACGAGGACCTGGTGCCCGCTGGCATCGTCCTCACCGGCGGCACCGCGAAAATGGAAGGCGCCGTGGAACTGGCCGAGGAAATCTTCCACATGCCGGTACGCCTGGGCGTACCGCACAGCGTTCGGGGGCTGAGCGACGTGGTTCGCAACCCGATCTATTCCACCGGCGTGGGCTTGCTCACCTACGGCCTGCTGAAGCAGTCCGAGGACTTGATCCTGACCGGTAACACCAACAGCAGCAACAACAGCTATGGCGATGAACCGAAGGCCCCAGTGCTTGAGCGCTTCAAGAAGTGGGTCCAGGGCAACTTCTAAGTTTCAAAGCAGTAGTGGTAGGCGCAACAACTAGAGAACTGTAAGGAGAGGGAAAATGTTCGAGCTCGTAGACAACGTCCCGCAAAGCCCGGTCATCAAGGTGATCGGCGTTGGTGGTGGTGGCGGCAACGCCGTCAACCACATGGTCAAAAGCAGCATCGAAGGTGTGGAATTCATCTGCGCCAACACCGATGCCCAGGCGCTGAAAAGCATTGGCGCGCGTACCATCCTGCAACTGGGCACTGGCGTGACCAAGGGCCTGGGTGCCGGTGCCAATCCGGAAGTCGGCCGTCAGGCCGCACTGGAAGACCGTGAGCGCATCGCCGAAGTGCTGCAGGGCACCAACATGGTGTTCATCACCACCGGCATGGGCGGCGGTACCGGTACCGGTGCAGCGCCGATCATTGCCGAAGTGGCCAAGGAAATGGGCATCCTCACCGTTGCGGTGGTGACCCGTCCGTTCCCGTTCGAAGGCCGCAAGCGCATGCAGATCGCCGATGAAGGCATCCGCATGCTGGCTGAAAGCGTCGACTCGTTGATCACCATCCCCAACGAGAAACTGCTGACCATCCTGGGCAAGGATGCCAGCCTGCTGTCCGCCTTCGCCAAGGCTGACGATGTGCTGGCCGGTGCCGTGCGCGGTATCTCCGACATCATCAAGCGCCCGGGCATGATCAACGTCGACTTTGCCGACGTGCGCACCGTGATGGGCGAGATGGGCATGGCCATGATGGGTACTGGCTGCGCCAGC
>NZ_JABMCW010000335.1:0-5680 GCF_013179705.1 Pseudomonas sp. CM25
CTGATCCAGCTCAACGCGGAGATCCTCCGGCGCCTGCCTTCGATTGCCCATATAGCGGCCGCGAACAAGGCCGTGAGCACCATCCGCGACGCGGTCACCAGCCAGGCGCGAATCATCGATGACTTGCTCGATGTAGCGCGTATCCGTACCGGCAAGCTCAAGCTCAAGACCGAACCGCTGGACTTCACTGCCATCCTGCAGGGGATCCACGCGGTGGTGCTGAGTGAGCAACCAGCCTGCAGCGTGGCGCTGGAACTGCCCGCGGACGGGCTGGCGTTGTTCATCGAGGGCGACAGCACCCGGCTGGAACAGGTGATCTGGAACCTGCTGAACAACGCCATGAAGTTCAGCCCGGCCGGCTCGGTGATCCGCCTGGTGCTGAGCCATGCGGATGATCAGCTCTCGCTGCGGGTTATCGACCAGGGTATCGGCCTGAGTGCAGGCAGCCTGGAGCATATTTTCGACCTGTTCAGCCAAGCCACGCCGGCATCGGGCAGTCACACCCGTGAAGGCCTGGGGATTGGCCTGTCGCTGGTCCGGCAGCTGGTGGAAGCGCATGGCGGCAGCGTGCAGGCGCAATCGGCGGGCATCGGCCAGGGCTGTACGTTCACCGTCAGCCTGCCCTTGTCCGCTGCCGGACGCCGCCCGTCTGCGGTGCCGGCCGAGGTGGACTACGCGGGTCGGCTCAGCGGCATTCACGTGCTGCTGGTCGATGACTCGCCTGAAGTGCTGGAGGTGATGCAGCAACTGCTGGAAATGGAGTGCGCCGAAGTCAGCGCCTTCAATGACCCGCGCCAGGCGCTGCAGGCGGCAGGGGACTCGACCTACGACATCATTCTGTCCGACATCGGCATGCCGGTCATGGACGGCCATGCGTTGATCAAGGCGCTGAGGGGCCTGCGCCACCTTCAGCACACGCCGGCGATCGCGCTGACCGGCTACGGCGCCAGTGCCGACCAGCACAAGTCGCGGCAGTCGGGCTTTGACCGGCACCTGAACAAACCGGTCGGCTACGACGACCTGGTGGAAGCGATCGAAGCCCTGCACGGCTCGGTGCCGTACTGACCGCACATCAGTCAGTACGGCATTACGAGCCAGTGGCTGGCCTCAGGCATGCACACTCCACTGGCTCACCTCCGACGCCAGCGGCATCTCGTCGATGGCATGGATCATGCCGCTTTGCAGCGCTTCTTGCGGGCCGAGTATGCGCGGGTAGGCCATCAGGTAGCGCGGTACATCCAGCACCTCGCTGCTGCCCTGGGTGCGCTCTGCCACGATTTCCGCATACAGCCGCAAGTCGTAGTCCAGACTCATGGCGTACTCGGCCATGCGGGCGTGGTCCACGGAGCCATGCAAAGTCCAGTGAAACGGGTGGAACAGGAACTTGCTGTGGGTGCAGGCAGTGCGGTGCTCGCCTGCCAGGAACAGGATGTTGCCCATGGACTCCACCGTCCCCAGGTTATGGGTGTGCAACGGAATCGGCAGGCCGCGCAGGAAGTTGTACAGGGTAAAGCCGTAGCTGCACTCCCCGCCCATGGTGGCGATGTTCAGCTGCAGCAGATCTGCGCCTTGTTGCATGGCTTTGGAGCAGGTATTGATCAGGTTGCCACAGGTAGATGAATTGATCGGGCCGGTGAAGTGGATGATATGTCTGGCCATGCGTGCCTCCAGGGTCTGGCAGTGCTTCTTCCGGTGAATCGGGCAGGCCTTCAGTCACCGGGTGGGTCCCGGCGGTCGGCCTGATGCGGGTCGAGCTTGCCCATGCTTTGGTACTGCTTGCGCAGGGCGTGCAGCTCGGCCGGGTCCATGTCTTCCAGGTCCAGCAATGCCTTGTGCGCACGCTTGGTGGTGCGCAGCAGTTCGTCGATCTTGATGTGCAGTTCGTCGTTGTCGCGGTTCTGGGTGTTCTGGATCAGGAACACCATCAGAAATGTGACGATGGTGGTCGAAGTGTTGATCACCAGCTGCCAGGTATCGTTGTAATCGAACAGCGGGCCGGTCACTGCCCAAGCCAGTATCAACAGAAAGGCGATGGCGAAGGTCTGCGGGCGACCCGCACAATTCGCCAGCCATTGCGCGAAACGGTCGAATTTCATGCTGTCGGTCCTCCCCGTAGCGCCAGGCTTGGGCTGCTTAAGGGTGGAATCGCGCGTGACGGCAAAGTTCAATCCGCGACCGTGCGCGCCGTCGATCTTCACCCTTGAACCCTTGTGCAGTTGCACGTGTCGCAATTGATGAACCGGGCAACGACGATCATGAGGAGGCAGCGTGAGCGAAGTGCGTATCGGCATTTCAGGTTGGCGCTATGGCCCTTGGCGCAAGGATTTCTACCCCAAGGGGCTACCCCAGGACGATGAGCTGGCGTTTGCCTCTCGAGCCGTGAACACCATCGAGATCAACGGGTCGTTCTACAGCCTGCAAACGCCTGACCGTTACCAGGCCTGGGCTCACGCGACGCCTGAGGATTTCGTGTTCTCGGTGAAGGCGCCCCGCTACATCACCCACATACGCCGGCTGAGGGAGATCGAACAGCCGATTGCCAATTTCTTCGCGTCTGGCCCGCTGCTGCTCGGTGACAAGCTAGGGCCGTTTCTTTGGCAGTTTCCACCCAACATGAAGTTCGACGAGGCGCTTTTCAGCGCGTTTCTTGACTTGCTACCCCGCGATGTTGCAGCTGCGCGGGCCTGTGCCGAGGGCTGCGCCGAACGCCTGCAAGGGAATGGCGGCACCGCCATCCAAGGCAATTACCGGCTGCGCCATGCGGTGGAAATACGCCACGAGAGCTTCCTGTGCGAAGCCTTCGTCAAGCTGTTGCGCAAGCACCACGTTGCGCTGGTGGTTGCCGACAGCGCGGGTAAGTGGCCGTACGTGGAAGATGTCACGGCCGACTTCATGTACATGCGCCTGCACGGCGATGTCGAACTGTACAGCAGCGGCTACACGGTGCGCGCGCTGCGGCGCTGGAAGCATCGGATTCAGCAATGGAGCCAGGGCAGCCAGGCCGATGATGCCAAGCTGATCGTCCCGGGCCCGCCGCCTCGGCGTGCTTCGCGGGATGTCTACTGCTACTTCGACAACGACCAGAAGGTGCATGCGCCCTACGATGCGCGACGTTTGCTGGAGAAGCTGCACCTGGACCACCCGCTGATGACCGAGCCCGGCGTGGCGCCGGAGGTGCCGCTGTGAACAGGACCCTGCCTGCCCCCCATTGCATCATCGACAAAGTTACCGCCGTACACCGGCTGAACGTGCTCACCCTCAACGTGCACAAGGGTTTCACCTTTTTCAACCGGCGCTTCATCCTGCCCGAGCTGCGCGAAGCCGTGCGTACCACCGGTGCAGACCTGGTATTCCTCCAGGAAGTGCATGGCAGCCACCAGCAGCATGCTGTACGCCACCCAGCGTGGCCGGAGGCACCGCAGTACGAATTTCTCGCCGATAGCATGTGGCCGCAATTTGCATACGGTCGCAATGCGGTGTACCCCCACGGCGACCACGGCAATGCCCTGCTTTCCAAGTTTCCGATTACCCGTTTCGACAACCTCGACGTGTCGGTACACGGCAACGAGCAGCGCGGCCTGCTGCACTGCCAGCTGGAAGTGCCAGGCCACGAACAGGTCCATGCGGTGTGCGTGCACCTGGGCCTGCGCGAAGCGCACAGGCAAAGCCAGGTGAAGCTGTTGCTCGAACTGCTTGACCGCCTGCCGCCAAAAGCGCCGGTGATTGTTGCCGGCGACTTCAATGACTGGCGGCTGAAGGCGGACGCAGTGCTGTCGCAGCGCCTGGTCGAAGCCTTTGGCGAGCGGTTCGGCACCCCGGCGCGCAGTTTCCCGGCGCGCATGCCGCTGTTGCGCCTGGACCGGATCTATGTGCGCAACGCCATGCCTGGCAAGGCCCAGGTGTTGTCCAACTACCCGTGGTCGCACCTGTCCGACCACGCCCCCCTGGCTGCGGAGATCGTTGTGTGAAAAGACCCTGGGTAGACGGTAACAGCGTGGAACTGTTGATCAATGGCGAGGCATTCTACCCCCGTGTATTCGACGCCATCGGCCAGGCACGGGAAGAAGTCCTGCTGGAAACCTTCATCATTTTCGACGACAAGGTCGGCCAGCAGCTGCAGCGGGCGTTGATCGAGGCTGCCAGCCGCGGCGTGCGGGTCGAGGTGGTGGCAGATGGCTACGGCACGGCGGATCTGCCCGACGATTTTATTGCGGCCATGACCGATGCCGGGGTCAGCTTTCACCTGTTCGACCCCCAGCCGAAACTGGCGGGCATGCGCACCAATCTGTTCCGGCGCCTGCACCGCAAGATTGTGGTCATCGACGGCGAGCTGGCCTTCATCGGCGGCATCAACTACAGCGCCGATCACTTGGGCGATTATGGGCCGATGGCCAAGCAAGACTACGCCGTCGCAGTCACCGGCCCAGTGGTGGCGCAAGTGCATGCAGTGAGCCGACGCCTGATGTCGCCTGTGCTCGAACCCCCCAGCGAGGTGCGACCCGTGACCGCGCCTACCGGCGAAACAACTGCGGTGTTGGTGGAGCGTGACAACGGGCAGCGTCGCACCGCCATCGAAGCGCAGTACCTGGAGGCCTTGCGCGCTGCCCGCCAGCGCATCGTGGTCGCCAATGCGTATTTCTTCCCCGGCTACCGCCTGCTGCGCGAGCTGCGCAATGCCGCCCGCCGGGGGGTGGAGGTGACCCTGATCATGCAGGGCCAGCCGGACATGCGCTGGGTGCGGGCGCTTTCACGGCTACTGTACAACTACCTGCTGCGCGATGGCGTACGCATTCACGAATACTGCCAGCGCCCGCTGCACGGCAAGGTGGCGCTGGTGGACGATGAGTGGTCCACCGTCGGCTCCAGCAACCTGGACCCGTTGAGCCTGTCATTGAACCTGGAGGCCAACCTGTTCATCCGCGACCGTGCCTTCAACCAGCAGCTGCACCAGCACCTGCGCACGCTGGCAAGCGAGCAATGCAAGCCGGTGACCCTGGAACGCATGATCCGCGGCTATTGGTGGCGGGCCCCGCTGATATTCCTGTGCTTCCACGTAGTTCGGCATTTTCCGCGCATTGCCGGCTGGTTGCCGGCGCACCGCAAACGCCTGAAATCGCTGCAAGCGCAAGTCCACACCCAAGGCAACCTGCACGAGGGCAATACCTGATGGAGCGCAAGCGCTGGCAAACCTGGGCCAAACGCCTGTTCACCGTGCTGTTCGTGGTGCTGATCCCGGTGCTGTTGTTCATGCTGGCACGCAATCTGGACTGGGGCGAAGTGCGCCAGTCATTGTTCGCCTACAAGCCTGGCGTTTTGGCGGTGGGCCTGGTGATGGCGCTGTGCAGCTTCCTGATCTTCGCCAGCTACGACCTGCTGGCACGCACCTACACCGGCCACACGTTGCCTGCCCGGCAGGTGCTGCCAGTCGCGTTCGTGTGCTACGCCTTCAACCTCAACTTCACCACCTGGGTGGGCGGCGTTGCGCTGCGTTACCGGCTGTACAGCCGGCTTGGGCTGGATACGGCCACCATCACCCGCATCCTCACCCTCGGCCTGCTGACCAACTGGATGGGTTACATGCTGCTCGCCGGTGGTGTGTTCGCGTTGCGTCTGGTAGAGCTGCCCGCGAACTGGGCGGTGGGCACTACGGGCCTGCAATTCATCGGCTTTGCGCTGCTGG
>NZ_JABMCW010000336.1:0-5597 GCF_013179705.1 Pseudomonas sp. CM25
GGCTTGAAGCCGGCGCGGTCGGTGTGGGAGCTGGCTTGCCGGCGATTGGAAGGGGAGCCCTGCCCACAGGTACTGCACATGGCTTGAAGCCGGTGCGGTCGGTGTGGGAGCTGGCTTGCCGGCGATTCGGGGGTGAAGCCCCCGCCCGCTACACCTCGGTATCACAGGCAATCAGTTGCCTGACCAGCCCCTGAGCCAACGGCGACAGGCCATATCCCACCCGGCTTACTACCCCATAGCGGGTATAGAAGGATTCTTCCTGCTCTGGCACCAGGTCCGCCAGCTCCAGCGCCACCAGCCCTCCGTCCCGCTGATACGGCCGCAAGTTGGCATTGCAGGCAATGCCGATAGTGTCCGAATGCATCACCACATTCAGCAGCGCATACCCATGCTCGCACTCCACCGACGGCAGAAAGTCTTGCCGCCCGCTCAGGTCGCTGAGGATCTTGCGGATGTTCGGTGGGCGCAAGGTGGTGGCCAGCGGGTAGTCGAACACATCCCGTGCGCGCACTTCGGCCTGCTCGGTCAGCGGGTGGCCGGCACGGCAGCAGAAATGCCAGCGCTGCGGCGTCAGCTTGTGCACCTGGTAGTCCGGGTCGGACTCGAACTGGCGCGTGTCAGCGACGAAGAACTCGATCTCCTCGGCAACCAGCTTGCGGTTCAGTGCCTGCCAGTTATCGACCTGAAAACAGGTACGTGCCGCTGGGTATTGCGCCACGAAGCGGGCCACCGCCCGTGGTACCAGGCCACCGGCTGGCGCCGGCCCGCAACCGAAACGCACCAGCCCGTTGGTAGCGCCGTTGAACTGGTGGATCTCGTTGACCAGGTTATGCGCCCCATGCACCAGGCGCCGCGAATGCTCGAGCACCAGCAAGCCCTGGCGGGTGGGCGCCAGCTCCTTGCTGGCGCGGTCCACCAGGCGGCAGCCGATGTTGTGCTCCAAGGTCTGGATGCTGCGGCTGAAGGCCGATTGGGACAGGTTAACCGCGGCCGCCGCGGCAACGAAGCTGCGGTGTTCGACCAAGGCAATGTAGTGACGCAACTGACGCAGATCGATATGCATTTTCTACATTGAAACCTTCGGTCAAATGCAATTGCTGACAAGGATGAGTCCCCTTATAAAGGGACTTACTTATTCCACAAAATATGAATTACACATATTTATATCTCTTAAAAGAATATAAGCCCAACTGAATGCGATTCGGTTCCGCCAACGGAAATGCTCGCCAGGGCCCATGCCTCAAGGAGCATTTGCATGTCCGGACTTACCCGTTGGCCTGCGCGCGCGTCGCGTTTCACCTTGCAACCCTTGGCCGCTGGCGTGCTGCTGGCAGCATCATCGGGGAGCTACGCCGAAGAGCCGGTCAGCGCTGCACCTGCCGTAGAGCAGGAAGCCAAGCTTGGCACCGTCACAGTCAATGCCCGCCGCCGTGAAGAAACCGCGCAAAGCGTGCCCACGCCGATCAGTGTGCTGGACAGCGAAACCCTTGAAACCCAGCGCATCTACCGTGTGCAGGACCTACAGCAACTGGTGCCCAGTACCAACGTCGCCTACGTGCATGCCCGTCAGTCGAGCATCTCGATCCGTGGCCTGGGCAACAACCCCGCCAGCGACGGCCTGGAAGGCAGCGTCGGCATCTATCTGGACAACGTCTACCTCGGCCGCCCCGGCATGGCGGTATTCGACCTGCTGGACGTGGAGCAGCTGGAAGTGCTGCGCGGTCCACAGGGCACATTGTTCGGCAAGAACACCACTGCCGGCGTGCTGAACATCACCACGCGCAAGCCCACCTTCCACCGCGAGGGCAGCATCCAGCAGTCGATTGGCGAAGACGGTTACCTGCAGACCCAGGGCAGCTTTTCGGGGCCCATCAGCGACACGTTGGCCGGGCGCATCAGCGCCTACCGCAGCGAAGACGACGGCTATGTGAAGAACATCCACAACGGTGACGACCTGAACGGTGGCAAGCGCCAGGGTTTTCGTACTCAGCTGCTGTTCAAACCCAGCGAAACCTTCAACCTGCGCTGGATCGGTGAATACAACGAAGAAGACTCCAACAACGGCATCCTCAGCCTGTACAGCACTGGCCCCACCATCAATGGCGTGAACCGCTACGAGAGCCTGGCCGCCCAGGCGGGCGCGACGCTGGTGTCGGGCAAGGAGCGCAAGGTCAATTTCGACGCCGACCAACAGGTAACGGTGTTTCAGGGCGGTACCTCGGTGGAGGCCAACTGGACCCTGCCAAATGATTTCACCCTGACTTCGATCACTGCCTACCGCTGGTGGGACTTTACCCCGCGCAACGACGACGGCCTGAACGTACCGGTGTTCTACAGCGCCGGAGTCTCGGTACGCGACAAACAGTACTCACAAGAAATCCGCCTGGCTTCGCCCACTGGTAGCGCCTTCGACTACGTGCTGGGTGCGTACTACTTCAAGCAGGACCTGGACAACAAGTCCTTTACTTATTACGGGCCGCAGGCGGATATCTGGAATGTGACCCCGGCCGGCGCCCTGGCCAATGTCGATACCATCGGCAATGGCCACATCGATACCGACAGCTACGCGCTGTTCGCCCAGGGTACCTGGCACATCACCGACCGCCTGGATTTCACCGCTGGCATTCGCGGTACCTATGAAGAAAAAAGCGCCTGGGTGACACGCGATTCGCCGGTCGGTGGTACGGCAGTGACCGGCGCCGCTGCCACGGCACGTCAGGCCAGGGTCGGGGCCTACGACTCGGGTGACCTCAACCAGTACAGCTTCAGCCCCTCGGGCCTGCTGGGCCTGAGCTACCGCTTCAACGAACAGTTGCTGGGCTATGCCACGCTTACCCACGGCGAAAAATCTGGCGGCATCAACCTTACTGTCGGCGCCGCGCCTCGTTTGGGCACCGACTCGCTGCTGGTCGGCACCGAGCGGGTCAACAACGCCGAAGTGGGCTTGAAGAGCGCGCTGTTCGACAACCGCCTGCAGCTCAACACCAACCTGTTCTGGGCCGAGGTACATGGCTACCAGGCCAACGTCTACGACCAGATCAACCGCGTGCAGTATCTGGCCAACGCCGGCAGCGTTCGCTCGCGAGGCCTGGAGTTCGAAGCCACGGCGCTGCCGGTACGCGGCCTGACGGTCAACGTCAATGGCTCGTGGAACGACGTGCGCTACACCGAATACAAGGACGCGCCATGCCCGGCCGAGGTGAGCCTGGCCAATGCCACCGCCACCTGCGACTTGTCCGGTCATCAGGTGGTCGGTGCCTCCAAGTACATCGCCAACCTCAACACCCAGTACAAGTGGCGGGCGACCGACCACGTCGAGCCCTACGTCACCGCCAGCTACGCCTTCCGCTCGAAAGCGGTCGGCACCATCGACGATTCCGATTTCGGCCAGATCCCCAGCTACGCGTTGGTCAACCTCTCCGCCGGTGTGCGCCTGGACCAGGGCGACGGCGTGGTCGACCTGTCGCTGTGGGTGAAAAACGCCGGCGATAAAACCTACTTCACCAGCCTGTGGAACTCGGCCAACGGTGGTTATGCCGGCGTGCTCGGCACCCCGCGCACCGTTGGTGCCACTGCCCGTTACGACTTCTGAGCACAAGGAACTATGCCATGAATGCCAAGACCGAAACCCCTGCATTGCCTGAAGGCGCCTGCCTGACCGCCAGGGTCCCCGAGCGTGACCAGGCACTGCTCGGCGATGTTGTGGTCAACCCTTACCGGCTGGCGCCGCTGACGGCCATCATTCGCGACGGTGGGCGTGCGCTGAGTGCTGCACACGTGCGTGTACTGGGGCGTGGCGAGCGCGGCGTGGACATTGTCTACGAGGTGTCTGACCGCTCGTTGTGGACCTACGGTGGCATCCCGGTATTCGGCTTGTATCCGGATCATGTCAACCAGGTGGAAGTGACCTACAAGCTCGACGGCGAGCGCATTCGCGAGCAGTACCAGATCTACGCACCGGCCGTGCGCTTGCCGGTGGTGGCCAGGCAGACCGCCGCATTGCCGTACGTGGAGCCGGTCAAGGTAGCGCCAGGCTTCGAAAACCGCCTGTACCTGTTCAACCACCTGCAGGGTGACATCCCCGGCGGGCGGGCCTTCAAGTGGAACGGCCTGGGCGGCGCGGCGGAATGGGATCAGGTAGGTAACAACTGGATTGCCGACAGCAATGGGGATGTGCGCTGGTACCTGGATATCGAGCAGATCCACGACTCCAACCGCCGCGACGGCCTGGGCGGCACCATGGGCTTCCAGCAGACCCGCGACGGCAAGCTGATCTGGGGCCAGGGCCAGACGTATTCCAAGTACGACCTGCTGGGCCGGCGTATCTGGCAGCGCAGTCTGCCCGACAAGTTCGCCGACTTTTCCCATGAAATCCGCGAGACCGCCAATGGCACCTATCTGCTACGGGTGGGCACCAGCGACTATCGCCGGCCCGACGGCAAGCGTGTGCGTTCGATTCGCGACCACATCATCGAGGTCAACGAGGCGGGGGATGTGTTGGACTTCTGGGACCTGAACCAGATTCTCGACCCTTACCGCGGTGATCTGCTGGAGACCCTGGGCAAGGCGGCGATCCAGTTGCCGGACGGGGTGCAGAAGCAGGCCGAACGGCTGGCCAACGAACTTGCCGAGGGCGACCAGCCCTTTGGCGACACCCCGGGGGTGGGCACCGGGCGTAACTGGGCACATGTCAATGCCATCGATTACGACGCAGATGACGACAGCATCATCGTTTCAGCACGTCACCAGGGCGTGGTGAAGATTGGTCGCGACAAGCAGGTAAAGTGGATCCTGGCATCGCCCCAGGGCTGGCCTGAGCGTCTGCGCCAAAAGGTCCTTACGCCGGTGGCTAGCGAGGGCTTTGACTGGTCGTGGACCCAGCACACCGCCTGGCTGACGGGCAAGGGCACGTTGACCGTGTTTGACAATGGCTGGGGCCGTGACTTCACCCCGACCAAGCTGACCGGTAATTACAGCCGTGCGGTCGAGTACCGCATCGATGAGGACAAGGGCACGGTCGAGCAGCTGTGGGAGTACGGCAAGGAGCGCGGCGACGAGTGGTACAGCCCGGTGACCTCGGTGGTGGCGTACAGGCCCGAGACCGACACCCAGTTCATCTACTCGGCTTCGGTGAATTTCCTGACCCCCGAGAAGCTGACCACTACCGTGCTCAACGAAGTGCGGCGCGGGACCCAGGAGGTGCTGGTGGAGCTGAAGGTGCACAGCCGGCAGCCAGGCTCTGTTGGTTACCGTGCACTGGTGATCGATCTGGCCAAGGCGTTCTGAGCCATCCCCTCCGGGAGGGCCGTCGGTCCTCCTTTCACATTTCTTTCAGTTCATTCGTCTAACCTGTACCGGCCCAATCGCCGGCAAGCCAGCTCCCACAGGGACCCCACTAATTCCAGCGCCTGTGCAGTCCCTGTGGGAGCTGGCTTGCCGGCGATTGGGCCGGCTGCCACAACACAAAAATGTGAAATTTCCGCCCGGCTGTTCAACCATTTGTTCTTTTTTTCGAACAGCCTATTGTCCAACACCCCAGCAGCCGCTTAGCATTCGTTTGAGATTTCAAACGCTCGATGCCCTGCCTTGGGCGCTTT
>NZ_JABMCW010000337.1:0-5560 GCF_013179705.1 Pseudomonas sp. CM25
TATCGCTGTCCAACCGCGAGCTGCTGGAACAGCGTGTCAATAGCCGCTAACCGCACAAAAGCTGTTAATGTATGCCGCCGCGAAAATGACCCACGGGGTCTCGCGGCGACATTGACCTGACTGTCGGCCAGATCCGTTTTGAATAAAGTTCATTCGCCGCCCATGCGTTATGACCCCCGCGAGCTCACCGATGAAGAGTTGGTGGCGCGTTCGCATGAGGAGCTGTACCACGTTACCCGCGCCTATGAAGAGCTCATGCGGCGCTACCAGCGAACCCTGTTCAACGTCTGTGCGCGTTATCTGGGGAACGACCGGGACGCGGACGATGTCTGTCAGGAAGTGATGCTGAAAGTGTTGTACGGGCTGAAGAACTTCGAAGGCAAATCCAAGTTCAAGACATGGCTCTATAGCATCACCTACAACGAGTGCATTACCCAGTACCGCAAGGAGCGCCGTAAACGCAGGCTGATGGATGCCTTGAGTCTGGACCCTGTTGAAGAGGCGTCCGAAGACAAGGCACCAAAACCTGAAGAAAAAGGCGGGCTGGACAAATGGCTGGTGCATGTGAACCCGATTGACCGGGAAATCCTGGTGCTGCGTTTTGTCGCAGAGCTGGAATTTCAGGAAATTGCCGACATCATGCACATGGGCCTGAGCGCAACGAAAATGCGCTACAAGCGCGCGCTAGACAAGCTTCGTGAGAAATTTGCTGGCCTCGATGAAACTTAGTGGCGTGCAAATATCTCTAACGCAGCGGTGAGTTCTGCTAGACTTGCCGTCGAGTTGTCCCCCTTGTTTGTGGTGGGACTGCTTAACTATCACCAGATGGGGATTTAACGGATGAAACTGAAAAACACCTTGGGCTTGGCCATTGGTTCGCTTGTAGCCGCCACTTCGATCGGCGCTATGGCACAAGGCACAGGCGCTGTAGAAGTCGAAGGCTTCTACAAGAAGGAATTCTTCGACAGCCAGCGCGACTTCAAGAACGACGGCAACCTGTTCGGCGGCTCGATCGGTTACTTCCTGACCGACGACGTTGAACTGCGTCTGGGCTACGACGAAGTTCACAACGCTCGTGGCGAAGACGGCAAGAACATCAAGGGCTCGAACAGCGCCCTGGACGCCGTTTACCACTTCAACAACCCGTATGACGCCATCCGTCCGTACGTTTCCGCTGGTTTCTCGCACCAGTCGCTGGGCCAGACCGGCCGTGGCGGTCGTGACCACTCCACCTTCGCCAACGTTGGCGCTGGCGCCAAGTGGTACATCACCGACATGTTCTACGCCCGTGCCGGCGTAGAAGCTCAGTACAACATCGACCAGGGCGACACCGAGTGGGCCCCGAGCGTTGGTGTTGGCCTGAACTTCGGCGGTAGCCCGAAGCAAGCTGAAGTCGCTCCGGCTCCAGTTGCTGAAGTCTGCTCCGACTCCGACAACGACGGCGTTTGCGACAACGTCGACAAGTGCCCGGACACCCCGGCCAACGTTACCGTTGACGCTGATGGCTGCCCGGCTGTTGCCGAAGTGGTTCGTGTTGAGCTGGACGTCAAGTTCGACTTCGACAAGTCGGTCGTCAAGCCAAACAGCTACGGCGACATCAAGAACCTGGCTGACTTCATGAAGCAGTACCCACAGACCACCACCGTGGTTGAAGGTCACACTGACTCCGTGGGCCCAGACGCTTACAACCAGAAGCTGTCCGAGCGTCGTGCCAACGCTGTGAAGCAGGTTCTGACCCAGCAGTACGGCGTAGAATCTACCCGTGTTGACTCGGTTGGCTACGGCGAAACCCGTCCGGTTGCTGACAACGCCACCGAAGAAGGTCGCGCTGTTAACCGTCGCGTTGAAGCGCAGGTTGAAGCTCAGTCCAAGTAATTGGCCTGACGTTTCATGAAAAACCCGGCCTCGGCCGGGTTTTTCTTTGCCTGCGATTTGGGTTGCCTGCTCAGCCCTTGAGCAGGGTAAGCAGCAGTATCAGGTTGATCAGCAAGGACAGCAGGGCCAGGGTGCGCCACACTTTCAGCGGTTCGCGCTCCAGCAATGGCCGTGGCCGGTCGGGCAGCTCCTGGCGGTCACCGCGTTCGAGCAGCAGCAGCCAGTGTTCGGCAGTTTCGTAGCGCTGCGCCGGGTCGGCAGCCACCGCCTGCTGCAGGTTGTGCTGCAGCCATTCCGGCAGATCGGGGCGGTAGCGGGCGGCATTCACCGGCTGGCCGAAGCGCGGTCGCTGGAATGCTTCCACCTCGCCATAGGGGTAATGACCGGTCAGCAGGTGGTACAGCGTCACGCCCACGGCATACAGGTCCTGGCGCGGGCTGGGCGGTAGGCCTTCGAATGCGTCCGGGGCGATGTACGAGGGCGTGCCCGGCAACGTGTGCAAAGGGTCTTGGGACAGCCCCGGGCAGTACGCCAGGCCGAAGTCCAGCAGGCGCAGCTGGCCATCGCTGCCCAGGTGCAGGTTTTCTGGTTTGATATCGCGGTGCAGCACATTACGCCGGTGCAGCACGCCAACTGCATGCAACAGCTGCCGGGCGATTTCCAGCCACTGGGTGAGGGGCAGCGGGCCGTGCTCGGCCTGCAAAGCGGCCAGGCTCTGGCCGGGGTATTCGCGCATCACGTAGTACAGGTGCTGACGTTGGCTGGCGGGGTGCAGCTCGGGGAAGTGCCGGCCAGCGACCCGGCGCAGGAACCACTCTTCCAGCAGCAGCCCTTGCGCCGCGCCAGGCTCGTGCTCGCGCGCGGCGGGCAGGGTCTTGAGCAGCCAGGCGTGCCCTTGGCCGTCACGTACCCGGTACAGCAGTGACTGGTGGCTGTGCGCGAGCAGTTGCTCAACGCCCCAGCCGTCGATCACCTGGCCTCCGCGCAGCGGGCCCGGCAGCGGCCATTGCTGCAGTTGCGCCAGGGTAT
This sequence comes from Pseudomonas sp. CM25, assembly GCF_013179705.1. Lineage (NCBI taxonomy): Bacteria > Pseudomonadati > Pseudomonadota > Gammaproteobacteria > Pseudomonadales > Pseudomonadaceae > Pseudomonas > Pseudomonas sp. CM25. The sequence continues at coordinate 2,905 of NZ_JABMCW010000337.1, forward strand.
CGCCCAGGTTGCTGGTGCCCAACTGTTCGACCTGCACCAGCAAGGCACTGGCGTTGTCCTGGCTGCCATTGAGGAGTGCGCTGGCGACCAGGGTGTCGACGGCCACTTGCAGGTCGGGTTGTTCGCGCAGCACCGCCTGGATGTGCTGGTCGCCCAGGCTGGCCCAGACGCCGTCGCTGAGCAACAGAAAGCACTCGCCCGGCTGCAGTTCGCCCTCCAGGTAATCCACCAGCAGGTGTTGGTCCAGGCCCAGCGCGCGTTTCAGCACATGCTGCATGCCGGGTTGGTCCCACACATGGTCTTCGCTCAGGCACTGCAAGTGCCCGGCGTGCCAGCGGTATGCGCGGCAGTCGCCGACATGGGCCAAGGTGAAGCGCCGGCCACGCAACACCAGCGCACTGAGCGTGGTGAGCAGTGGCTGGCCGCTGCCCTGGGCACGCAGCCAGCGGTTCTGTGCCAGCAGCAGGCGGTCCAGTGCCTGGGCCACGCTCCAGGTGGCCGGGGTGGCGTAATAATCCAGGGCCAGCGCCTGTAGGGTGGCGCGTGCAGCCAGGCCGCCGTCGGCGCATTGGCTGACACCGTCGGCGAGGGCGAACAGGTAGCCTTTGCTGGCAGCCAGCTCCGGCGCCGGGGTTACCAGGCGCAGGGCGTCCTGGTTTTCCGCGCGCGGGCCGGTGGCGCTGGCCTGGGCAAAGCTCAGTTGCAGACTCATCGGCGTGCCTCAGACCCGTGCTGCGGTAACCGCAGCCGAACCCCAGGTGGTACGCCAGCGCTGTTTCACCCCATGCAGGCCGAACCAGGCCAGCAGGCCCAGGCTGGCGAACAGCCACAGCGCCAGCTGGTAGTCACCGGTGTGCTGCTTGATGGTGCCAAGCCCCGCGGCCAGGAGGAAGCCGCCGATGCCGCCGGCCATGCCGATCAGCCCGGTCATCACCCCGATCTCCTGGCGAAAGCGCTGCGGTACCAGCTGGAATACCGCGCCGTTGCCGGCGCCCAGGCCGAGCATTGCACTGATGAACAGCGCCAATGCAGCGGCCGCGCTAGGCAGGTTGAAGCCGACTGCGGCGATGCAGATGGCCGCCACGCCGTACATGCCCAGCAGCGTGCGGATGCCGCCAAAGCGGTCGGCCAGGGCGCCACCGAGCGGGCGCATCAGGCTGCCGGCGAACACGCAGGCGGCGGTGTAGTAACCGGCAGTTACCGGACTCAGGCCGTACTGGTCGCTGAAATAGCCGGGCAGGGCGCTGGCCAGGCCGATGAAGCCGCCGAAAGTGACACTGTAGAAGAACATGAACCACCAGCTGTCACGGTCGCCCAAGGCCTTCAGGTAATCGGCCACCGCTTTCGGCCTGGGCCGTTGCGGGGCGTTGCGCGCCAGCAGGGCGAACACCACAAACGCGATTGCCAGCGGGATGAGTGCAAAGCCGAACACATTGTTCCAGCCAAAGCCTGCAGCCAGTACCGGGGCCAGCAGCGCCGCGAACACTGTGCCGGAGTTGCCGGCACCGGCGATGCCCATGGCCTTGCCCTGGTGTTGCGGCGGGTACCACTGTGAAGCCAGCGGCAGCGACACGGCGAACGAGGCACCGGCAAAGCCAAGGAACACGCCCAGCAGCAGCGCCTGCTCGTAGCTGTGCACGCCCAGGTGCCAGGCTGCAGCCAGGGCGACGATGACCACCACCTGGCCGATCAGCCCGGCGGTCTTGGGTGACAGGCGGTCGACCAGCACGCCCATGGCGAAGCGCAGGATCGCCCCGGCCAGTATCGGCGTAGCGACCATCAGGCCCCGTTGTTGTGCACTCAGTTGCAGGTCGGCGGCAATCTGCACCGCCAACGGGCCCAGCAGGTACCAGACCATGAAGCTGAGGTCGAAGTACAGGAACGCGGCGAACAGGGTGGGCACATGCCCGGATTTCCAGAAGCTGGTACTCATCGAACACCTCACTCGGCAATGCAACGGAACGAAAAAGACGCCGCTACCCGCTCCAGGGGGATGGAGGGGAGAGCGACGTCTTTGTCGGGATCAGGTGGGGCAACCGCCGTTGGTTACCGGTGAGGGTTATCGAGCAAGAGATGGGCCAACTTTTCGCGTGTGCTCGCCTACGGATTTTTGCGACATCTAATGCTCTACCCCAACATCTCATGCATCGCAATGATCTGCTCCGCCACCTGCACCAGCTTCTGCTGCCGGCTCATGGCCTGGCGCCTCATCAGGGTGTAGGCCTGCTCTTCATTGCAGTCTTTCATTTTCATCAGCAAGCCCTTGGCCTGCTCGATCCGCTTGCGCTCGGCCAGTTGCTGGTCGCGCGCCAGCAACTGGGCCCTCAGCGCCTGGTCACTTTCGAAACGGGCCATGGCCACATCCAGGATCGGCTGCAGCCGCGCCGCATGGATGCCTTCGACGATATAGGCGCTGACCCCCGCCTGGATCGCCTGGCGCATCACCTGCGGGTCGTGCTCGTCAGTAAACAGCACGATCGGCCTGGGCTGGTCGCGGCTGACCAGCACCACCTGTTCCATCACATCGCGGTCCGGGGAGTCAGTGTCGATCAGCACCACGTCGGGGCGCACCGTTGCGACGCAGGCGGGCAGGTCGATGGTCAGGCCTGGGGCTTCGGTAACCTCGAACCCGGCCTCGCTCAGCGCCGCCTTGAGG
>NZ_JABMCW010000338.1:0-5524 GCF_013179705.1 Pseudomonas sp. CM25
CATACTGGTCATCGATCACGCCCAGGCTGTCGCGTTCCGCAGCCAGACGCAGCATGGTCCTGGCGAAGTTGTTGCCGCGGGCGGCATACACCCAGCAGGTGCGGAAAATCAGGTACCGGCAGCCAGCGGCCTGGATGGCCTGCTCGCCGGCAAGCTTGCTGGCGCCGTAAACATTCAGCGGGCCGACAGCATTGTCTTCGCGCCAGGGCCGGCTGCCCTGCCCCGGGAACACATAGTCGCTGGAATAATGCACCAGCAAGGCGCCACATTCGGCGGCGGCGCGCGCCAACACGCCGACGGCATCGGCGTTTATCCTGAACGCTTGCTCGCGCTCGCTTTCAGCCCTGTCCACAGCGGTGTAGGCGGCAGCATTGACGATGACGTCGGGGGCGTAGCCACGTACGGTTTCGGCCAGGCCTGGCAGGTTGCCCAGGTCGCCACAATGCACCGTGCTGCGGGCATTCAGCGCCAACAGCTGGCCCAGCGGCGCCAGGCTGCGTTGCAGCTCCCAGCCTACCTGGCCGTCCTTGCCCAGCAGCAGTACCTTCATGCAGTACGCCCTGCGTAGTTTTTCTCGACCCAGTCGCGGTAGCTGCCAGACTGTACGCCCTCCACCCACTGCGGGTTGTCGAGGTACCAAGCGACGGTTTTACGGATCCCGCTCTCGAACGTTTCGGCGGGTTTCCAGCCCAGCTCGCGCTCCAGCTTGCGGGCGTCGATGGCGTAGCGGCGGTCATGCCCGGGGCGATCGGTAACGTAGCTGATCTGTGCCGCGTAGGGCTTGCCATCGGCGCGGGGGCGCAGTTCGTCCAGCAGCGCACAGACGCGCCTGACGATCTCCAGGTTGGGCATTTCGTTCCAGCCGCCCACGTTGTAGACCTCGCCAGGCACGCCGGCGTCCAGCACGCGGCGGATGGCGCTGCAGTGGTCCTTGACGTACAGCCAGTCGCGAATCTGCTGGCCGTCGCCGTACACCGGCAACGGCTTGCCGGCCAGGGCATTGACGATCATCAGCGGGATGAGCTTTTCCGGGAAGTGGTACGGGCCATAGTTGTTCGAGCAGTTGGTGGTGAGCACCGGCAGGCCATAGGTGTGACGATACGAGCGCACCAGGTGGTCGCTGGCGGCCTTGCTCGCCGAGTACGGGCTATTGGGCTGGTATTGATGGGTTTCGGTAAAGGCCAGTTCGCCGTCGGCCAACGAGCCGTACACTTCGTCGGTAGACACATGCAGGAAGCGGAACGCCTGCCGGGCCTGCTCAGCCAGGCCGCCCCAGTAGGCGCGTACGGCTTCGAGCAGCTGGAAGGTCCCGACCACGTTGGTCTCGATGAAGGCCTGCGGGCCGTGAATCGAACGGTCGACGTGGGACTCGGCGGCAAAATTGACGACCGCGCGGGGCTGGTGGGTTTTCAGCAGTTCTGCGACCAGCCCGCTGTCAGCAATGTCGCCATGCACAAAGATATGCCGGTCGTTGCCTTGCAGGCTGCTCAAGGTTTGCAGATTGCCTGCGTAGGTGAGTTTGTCCAGGTTGACCACAGCCTCATCGCTGCCCGCCAGCCAGTCCAGCACGAAGTTTGCCCCGATGAAGCCTGCACCGCCGGTTACCAGAATGGTCATGTTTGTCTGCTTCCGCTGTCAGGTCTGCTTTTCCACTTTCAGGATTCTAGCCTGTCGGTGGATGCTTGGAGAGCGAAGGCGATGTCATTGTGATACTTGGCTGGAAACCAGCATGTTGGGCACCGGCTTTCCCGGTGTTCGCGAGTAAACCCGCACCTACACCGGGGGAGCGTCAGGCTGCAGATGTAATCAGGGCTCCAGGCGGCGCTGCTGGTAGATCCAGTCGACGATCTCGCCTTCTGGGGTGTAGCCGCTCACGCTCTCGCGCAGCAACTGACGCACCCGCACAAAATCATCCGCCGCTGCCGCCGCCATCAATTGCCGCAGCGACTCCTTGAGCGTGTCCCAGGCCAGGAAGTCTTCGTTTGCACTCATGATCATCGGGTGGCGCGTGGCGATCACGTTGTCGCCGATCAGCAGCTCTTCATACAGCTTCTCCCCCGGCCGCAGCCCAGTGAACTGGATGGCGATGTCGCCCATCGGGTTACGCTCGGAGCGCACGCTGAACCCTGTCAGGTGAATCATCTTCTCGGCCAGCTCGACAATTTTCACCGGCTCGCCCATGTCCAGCACGAACACATCGCCGCCCTTGCCCATGGACCCGGCCTGGATCACCAGCTGCGCGGCCTCGGGAATGGTCATGAAGTACCGGGTGATCTTCGGGTGGGTGACGGTCAACGGGCCACCGGCCTTGATCTGCTTGTGGAACAGCGGGATGACCGAGCCCGAAGAACCCAGCACATTGCCGAAGCGAACCATGGTGAAGCGGGTCTTGTTGACCTGCGATACGTTGCCGCTGTCGCCGAACAGCACAGGGGCCACTTCGCGGCTGAGGGCCTGCAGGGTCATTTCGGCCAGGCGCTTGGTGCTGCCCATCACATTGGTCGGGCGCACCGCCTTGTCGGTGGAAATCAGCACGAAGTTGGCAACCCCGGCCTGCAAGGCCGCCTGGGCGGTGTGCAGGGTGCCGATGACGTTGTTCATCAGGCCTTCGGCAATGTTGTGTTCCACCATCGGCACGTGTTTGTAGGCAGCGGCGTGGTAGACGGTGTCGACGTGCCAGGTTTTCATGATGTCGAGCATCTGCGCCTGGTTGCGGACGGAGCCCAGGATCGGTAGCAGGCACACCGACAGCGACTCGCGGGCGATGCGTTGCTCCAGCTCGGAGAGGATGCTGTACAGGTTGAACTCGCTGTGGTCGAACAACAGCAGCGTTTTCGGTGCTTGCCCCAGTATCTGTCGGCACAGCTCCGAGCCGATGGAGCCACCGGCCCCGGTGACCAGCACCGTCTGATCGGTAATGCAGCGCTCGAGCAGGTCGGGCTGGGCCGGCACAGCATCACGCCCGAGCAAGTCGGCAATATCGACTTCCTGGATGTCATCGACCTTTACCTTGCCGCTGGCTAGGTCAATAAAGCTGGGCACACTCCGCACGTGCAGAGGGTAGCCCTCGAGAAAGTTGAGAATTTCGCGACGACGGGTACGGGTTTCGGAAGGCAATGCCAGCAGAATCTCCTCGGCCCCCGTTACATCGATCATCTTTTGCAAATGATCAGGGCGGTAGACCTGCAGGCCGGCGATCACCCGGTCGGTGATGCTGGGGTCGTCGTCGATGAAGGCGACCGGACGCATCATTCTGTCCATGCGTAGCGCAGCAACCAACTGGTTACCTGCGGCACCTGCGCCGTAAATCGCCACCCGGGGCATGCCGTCAGCTTTCTGGGCAAACGGCACATGCTGCGCGGCCGCAGCGAACCAGTCGCCAAGGAAGTACTGGCGCATGGCCAGGCGCAAGCCTCCCACCATGATCAGGCTCAACCACCAGTAATTGAAGGTGATCGAGCGCGGTACCACGTTCTGGTGGTTACCGGCCCAGTAAATGATGAACCCGAGAATAAGCGCGGAAAGCGTAACCGCCTTGATGATAGCGATAAGCGCGTCGTTGCCGAAATAACGCATCACCGCCCGGTACAGGCCAAAACGGATGAATAGCGGAATGGACACAAGCGGCGCGCACAGGAACAACCACGTGTGGTCGATGATCGGGTTTGCCAGCTCTTCGATACCAAGGCGGACCACAAACGCCAACCACAGTGCGCCCCATATCAGCACGATATCGGTCAGCACCTGCAACATGCGCTTGTGCCGGCGAGGCAGAGCAAGCAGTTTCGTACGCACTTTTCCCATAACCCCTCTAGATGCTTTCCACGTATGAACCGACAATCCGCTGTCCCATTACTCTAGTGTCAATTTTCCAGGTCGCCCGCACGAAACCGCACCGCCAGCACAATCAGCGGAATGTACGCCAGCACCACGCCCAACGCGCCATCAAGGCCCAGCCGGGCAACGCAGTACGCGATGGGCAGCAGCCAGCAAACATTGAGAGCGGCCACTGCGACGGTTACCGGCAGGTGCTTGCCATACGCGCGCGATGCGAACTGATACGCGTGGCTGCGGTGCGCTTCGTAAACCTTGTCACCGCGTAACAGGCGCCGCACCAAGGTATAAGTTGCATCGACAATGAAGACGCCCAGCAGGATCAGCCAGCACCAGAACATCGGTGGCGATACCCACGCGGCCTGTAGAGACAGCCCACCCAGCACGATACCGATAAATCCACTGCCTGCATCTCCCATGAAAATTTTTGCGGGAGGAAAGTTCCAGTACAGGAAGCCCGCCACGGCTGCGGCCAATAACAAAGGCAGTACAGCAGTGGCACCTAGCCCCGAGAGCCAGTACAGCCAGGCTGCACCCAGGCACGCGGTAATTGCCTCGACACTGGCGATGCCGTCGATGCCATCCATGAAGTTGTACAAGTTGAGCAACCATACCAGGTAGACAGATGCCAGCAGCCCGCCCAGCCACCCCATGTCCAGCGTCCAGCCGAACATCATCAGCGGCGGCAACCCGCCTAGCCAGCCCAGCATCCACGCGGCGGCGACGAAATGCCCAAGCAGTCGCCAGCGAGCAGCAATATGCCCGTGGTCATCCATGAAGCCAATGACCGCGATCAATGCCCCGCCACCTCCCAGCGCCAGCAGCGTACTGATCTGCTCGACACCAGATGGCATGAGACCAACCACGCCTAACAAGAACGTCAGCACTATCGCCACTCCGCCGCCCCTGGGGGTGGGGACCGTATGCGAGCTACGTGCGTTGGGCACATCTATCACACTGCGCGCCAGCGCATAGCGACGCAGACCCGCTGTCAGCACGAGTGACAGAATCAAAATGGCCGGAAGCAACCACAAAAGCATCATTTCTTGTCGAATTCCTGATAGTGCCTGGCGGCAGCTCGAAGCGCAGTATCCACGTCTATCGGCGGGCGCCAGCCGAGCAAATCACGGGTTTTACTGATATCCACCTGCAGCGAGCCACACAGGCGCTGAGACAAACTACCTTTACCCAGCGCCTTGGCGCCGGCACTCAGCAAGCCCGCCGGTACCGGCAGCAACCGCGCTGGCCTGCCCAGCGCCTGGCCCATGCGGCGCAGAAGCCCGGTGGTCGAAAGGTCCTCGCCATCACTGACCAGAAACACCTGGTTGGCTGCTGCCTCATGCCCGATGCACGTGACCACCAGATCCACCAGATTCTCCACGGCGACCAGGCTTCTTCGATTGTCGATGGCGCCAAACGGCAGCGGTATGCCACGGTCGAGCCAGCGCATCATGTTGAGAAAGTTGGCCTTCACTCCGGGCCCGTAGACCAGTACCGGGCGCACGATCACCACCTCAAGGCCGGTGTCCCGGGCCAATGCCTGCAACGCTGTCTCCGCCTCCAGCTTTGAAGTCCCGTACGGATCCTGCGGCTGAGGGGTGTCATTGGCAGCGTAAGGCCTGCCCGGCGCAGTGCCCTCACCGTTCACCTTGATCGAACTGATGAACACAAACCGTTTTACGCCGGCAGC
>NZ_JABMCW010000339.1:0-5519 GCF_013179705.1 Pseudomonas sp. CM25
GCCCTGGCCGGTGAGCAGGAAGCCGTCGGCGCTGATGCTCAGGCCGGTAGGCGTTGCGGCTTCGGTGCCGGTAGGCCCGGCCACTGGCACTTCAGTGGAAATATTGCCCGCCGGGTCGATGACCACCACGGTGCCGTTGTCGCCAGCGGCCAAGGGCGGGTCTACCGGCACCACGAAGGTGCCGTCCGGGCCAGCGGTGCCGCTGCCGACAGGATTGCCGTCGGCGTCACGCACTTCCACGGTACTGCCTGGCTCGGCGCTGCCGCCCACGGTGGTGCCGTCCGGGCTGACGATAATCCCGGTGGCTGGCAGTGGGTCGGTGGTGTCTGGCGCAGTGGTGGTGATTGGCGCCGAATCGTTACCGGCAGCGTCGGTCACGACCACGGTCAGTGTCTCGCCGTTGGTCAGCGGGTCGGTCAGTGGCACGCTGAAGCTGCCGTCCGGGTCGACCGGTACGGTGACCACGTTGCCCGCGCTGTCGGTCACAGTGGCAGTGCTGGCGCCCGGTGCACTGCCGGTGACGGTGGTGCCGTCATCGCTGACTGCCACCTCGGTAGGCAGGGCCGGCGGGGTGATGTCTGGTGCGGTGACTGGGGTGCTGTCGGAGACGTTGCCGGCAGCATCGGTCAGGGTCACCTCGAGTACCTGCCCATCAAGCTGTGCAGGCGCCAGCGGTACGGTGAAGTTGCCACCCGCCGGTACCACCACGCTGCCGAGCAGGTCGCCGGCGACGTTGCGTACTTCGACGGTGCTGCCTGCTTCACCAGTGCCCTGGATGGCGTTGCCACCCGCGGTGATGGTGAGGCCTGCCGGTGCGGTTGGCGCAGTATTGTCGTCGGCCGTGAAGCTGGTCGAAGGCGAGGCGTTGCCGCCTTCATCGATCAGCACCACCGAGACTGTTTCGCCGTTGGTTTGCGGTGGGGCTATCGGTACCTGGAAGGTGCCGTCGCCGTCCACCACCACGGTGCCCAGCAAATCCCCGGCACTGTTGCGTACTTCCACGGTGCTGCCTGCTTCGCCCTGGCCGCTGAGCAGCGTACCTTCTTCGTTCAGGCCAAGGCCCTGGGCCGGCAGCGGTGCCTCGAGGTCCGGAGCGGTCACGGTGTCGGCAGGGGAAGGGTTGCCGGCGCTGTCCGCCTGGGTGACGGTCAGCGTCTGGCCATTCACCTGCGCAGGGTTGATGGCCACGCTGAAGCTGCCATCTGCCTGCACGGTGGCGGTGCCCACTACCGCGCCGCCGGTGCCGGTGACGGTGACTTGCGCTCCGGGTTCACCGGTACCTGTGAGGGTAGTGCCGTCGCCCGACAGGCTGAGGGCGCCGGGAATCGCCGGAGCCTCGCTGTCGGGTGCCGCCAGATCTACGGCCGCCGACAGGTTGCCGGTCGGGTCGCGCTGCTCCACGGTCAGCGCCTGGCCGTTGGTTTGTGGCGGGTCAAGGGTCATTTCGAAGGCGCCGTCTGCGTCAATCACAACGCTGCCGAGCGCACTGCCATCCGGGCCGCGCACGGTGACGGTGGCGCCCGGCTCGCCGTTGCCGGTCACCGTGGTGCCGGTGTCGTCGATGGCCGGTGTAGTGACCACTTGCGGTGGCGTGGTATCTGGCGCGGTGAAGTCTACCGGGCCTGCGCTGTTGCCGAGGTTGTCGGTGGCGTCCACGGTCAGGCTTTCGCCGTTGCGTTGGGCGGTATTCAGGGTGACGTCGAAGCGACCGTCCGCGGCCACCGTCGCAGTGCCCAGGACGTTGCCGTCGGCATCGCGCACGGTGATGGTCGAGCCGCTCTGGCCCTCGCCGGTCAGGTGGATACCGGCGGTATCGATGGCCAGGCCCGAGGGTTGCAGCGGCCCGTCCAGGTCAGGGGCTTTGATGGTGGCGGTCGAGGTGTTGCCGGCGTTGTCGCGCAGCACCACGTCCAGTTCCTGGCCGTCGGTTTGCGCTGGTGCCAGCTGCACGCTGATGACACCGTCGGCGCCCACCTGGGCATTACCCAGCACATTGCCCTGGGCGTCGATGACCTGCACCGTGGTACCTGGCTCGCCGCGCCCGGTGAGGGTGCTGCCATCGTTGCTCAGCTGCAGCTCGGTCGCTTCGTTGGGCGGGGTGATGTCCGGTGCGCTGACCTGGGTCGGCAGCGAGCTGTTGCCATCGGCATCGATGGCCACCACGTCGAGTGCTTCGCCGTTTGCCTGAACCGGCGTGAGGCCAATGGTGAAGCTGCCGTCCTGGCCGACTTGTACGCTGCCGACCACGTTGCCCTGGGCGTCCCGAACCTCCACCAGCGAGCCTGCCGGGGCGGTGCCGCTGACTGCACTGCCATCGCCTGCCACTACCACGTCGCTGGGGCTTTCTGGCACGGGTGCATCCGCCACGATCACGCCCAGGCCAACCGAAGGGTTGCCAGCGGCATCGATCTGCACCAGCACGATGGTTTCGCCAGCCGCCAGCGGGGTGTCGAGATCGACCACGAAGGTGCCATTGGCGGCGACGGTGCCGGTGCCGATCAGGTTGCCATCGGCATCACGCACTTCGACGCTGGCCCCGGCTTCGCCGCGACCCGATACGGCCAGCCCGCCCGCACCGGCTGCTACGTTGGTGATGATGTCCGGCGGGGTAATGTCCGGCGTCACATAACTGAGCGGCACGGAGGTATTGCCAGCCGCATCGATGACCGTGACGGTGACGGTCTCGCCGTTGGCCTGAGGTGGGTCGAGGGTGAGGGTGAAGCTGCCATCGAGCTCGGCGATGGTGTTGCCGATCAGGTTGCCGTCAGCATCATGCACTTCCACCCGCGCGCCAGGTTCGGCGCTGCCCACCAGGGTTTCACCCTCGGTCAGCACCAGCCCTGCCGGTTGCAGTGGGGCCACGTTGTCCGGGGTAAGCAGTGGGGCTGGCGTGGACACGTTGCCGGCGCCATCGGTCAGGGTCACCTGCAGGGACGAACCGTCCACCACCGGGTCCGGCAGTTGTACGGTGAAGCTGCCGTCCGGCTGCACGGTACCGCTGATCAGCAGCTCGCCCTGGTCGTTGCGCACTTCCACGGTCGCGCCCACTTCGCCGCGGCCCGACACGGTAAGGCCGTCGTCGCTGATGGCCAGGTTGCTGGCCGGTTCCGGCGGTGTGATATCGCCGCCATTATCGACGATCGGCGCGGTAACCGTGCCGGCCAGGGAAGCATTGCCGGCAGCATCGGTAGCGGTGACCTGCAGTTGTTCCCCAGCCACTTGCGCTGGGCTGAGGGTGATTTCGAAGGCACCGGTGGCACCCACCACGACACTGCCCAGCTCGGTAGTGCCGTCGGCGGCCAGTACACGCACGGTGCTGCCCACTTCGGCGCGGCCGGTGACGACGGTGCCGGTCGGGTTGACCACCAGGTCGCTTGGCTCCAGCGGCGCGGTGATGTCCGGCGCGGAGACTTGTACCGGTAGCGACGAAGTACCGTTATTGTCGATGGCCACCACGTCCAGCAGTTCGCCATTGGCCTGGGCCGGGTCGAGCACGACGGTGAAGGTACCCTCGGCACCTACAACGATGCTGCCCACCAGGGTGCCGTCAGCGTCATGCACCTCGACGCGGCTGCCCACCGGGGCCGAGCCGCTGATGCTGGTGCCGTCCTCGGCCACCACCAGCTCGCTTGGGCTGGCAGGTGTGGTCACCAGCGGTACATCGTAGTCCAGCGCTGTCGATGCATTGCCGCTCGCGTCGGTCTGCACCAGGCTCAGGCGCTCGCCCGGCAGCGCGGCAGGGTCGAGGTCGAGCAGGATGGTGCCGTTGGCGGTCACCGTGCCGGTGCCGATCAGCGCGCCGTTGGCGTCGCGCACCTCGACGGTGGCCCCGGATTCACCGCGGCCGCTCAGGGTCAGGCCGTCGGCGCCGACCACGATGTTGCTGACCACCGCAGGTGGTGTGATGTCCGGTGCATCGAACTGCAATGGGGTGGAGGTATTGCCGGCAGCATCCACCAGGCGGATGTCGAGCACTTCGCCATTGGCCTGGGCAGGCGACAAGGTGACGCTGAAACTGCCGTCCTCGTTGGCCAGGCCGGTGCCGATCACGTCGCCAGTGGCGTCGCGCACCTGCACCGTGGCGCCTGGCTCGCCGCTACCAGTCAGGGTAACGCCGTCGACCAGCTCCAGGCCCGACGGTTGCGCAGGGGCTTGCAGGTCCGGGGTATTCACTGTACCCGGTTCGGATTCGTTGCCGGCGGCGTCGGTCAGCACCACTTGCAAGCTGCTGCCATCGTTAACCGGCGGGTCCAGGGTGAGCTGGAAGGTGCCATCGGGGGTGACCGTGCCGTTGGCCAGCACGTTGCCTTGGGCATCACGTACTTCGACGCTGGCACCGGCCTCGCCACGGCCGTTCAGCTGACCACCGGCCAGGCCGATGACCAAATTGGTCGGGGCTTCTGGCGGCGTGGTGTCGCCGCCGTCGATGTCCGGTGCGGTGACATTGCCAGCGGTGGAGGCATTGCCGGCAACGTCGGTGGCGGTGACTTGCAGCTGCTCGCCGTTCACTTGTGGTGGGTCGAGGGTGATGCTGAAGCTGCCGGTGGCGCCGACGACTACGGTGCCCAGCACGGTGGTGCCGTCGGCTGCCAGCACGCGCACGGTGCTGCCGGCTTCGGCACGGCCGGTGACCACGGTGCCGTCGCCATTGATCAGCAGTTCGCTCGGGGCGACCGGTGCGGTGATGTCCGGTGCGCTTACCTGTACCGGCAGGGACGAGGCGCCGCTAGCGTCGATGGCCACCACATCCAGCAGTTCGCCGTTGGCCTGGGCCGGGTTGAGGATGACGGTGAAGGTACCTTCGGCACCTACCACGATACTGCCCACCAAGGTGCCGTCAGCGTCATGCACCTCGACGCGGCTGCCCACCGGGGCGCTGCCGCTGATGCTGGTGCCGTCTTCGGCCACCACCAGTTCGCTCGGGCTGGTCGGGGCAGTGGTCAGCGGTACTTCGAACGCAAGCGCTTCGGAGGCGTTACCGGCGGCGTCGGTTTGCACCAGGCTCAGTTGCGCGCCTGGCTGGGCGGCGGGGTCGAGGTCGGCGATGAAGGTGCCGTTTTCGCCGACAGTAGCAGTGCCGATGACGGTGCCGTCGGCATCGCGCACCTCCACGGTAGCACCGGCCTCGCCACGGCCACTGAGCACCAGGCCATCGGCGCCGACCACGATATTGCTGACGGCGGTTGGCGGTGTGATGTCCGGGGCATCGAATTGCAGCGGTTCGGAGTTGTTGCCGGCTGCGTCCGACAGCCGCACTTCCAGCGCCTCGCCATTGGCCTGGGCCGGGAACAGCGTGAGGCTGAAGGTGCCGTCCTCGTTGACCAGGCCGGTGCCGATCACAGTACCGGCAGCGTCGCGCACCTGCACGGTGGCGCCAGGTTCGCCGCGCCCGCTGAAGGTGACGCCATCAACCAGGGCCAGCTCGGTGGGTTGCGCAGGGGCTTGCAGGTCCGGGGTATTCACTGTGCCCGGTTCGGATTCGTTGCCGGCGGCGTCGGTCAGCACCACTTGCAAGCTGC
>NZ_JABMCW010000034.1:0-28497 GCF_013179705.1 Pseudomonas sp. CM25
CAACCCCAGCACACTGGCCATGCGGATGTTGTTCTCCCAGCGGTACAGGCTGTAGGCCAGCAACTGCGGCCAGAGATTGGGTAAGGTGCCATAGCAGAACGCCGCGACCTGGCCACCACCCTGCAAGCGAATCGCCGCTGCAGGCTCCGGCGACGCATTTTCCAATGCCTCGGCGAACAGCCGCCCCAACACGCCAGCCGTATGCAGCGCCAGGGCCAGGGTACCGGCATTGGGGCCAAGGCCGGCCGCCAGCACCGTAAGCGCCGCCCATACCAGTTCCGGAATGGCCCGCAAGCCATTGAGCAGCAACCGCGACGCCGCCTGGAACGGCCAACCGAAGCGGCCCGCAGCCGGCAGCGCCAGCAGCATCCCCAGCACCATGGCCAGCAGCGTCCCCAGGCCGGACATGGCCAGGGTCTCCAGCGCCCCGTGCCAAACGGCACGCAGGTGTGCAGCCGAGAGGTCCGGGTGCAGGAAACGCCCGGCATACTCACCCATCTGCCCCAGCCCACCGTTGCCCACCAGCGCCTGCAGGTCCAGTTCCAGGTAAGCGAACGAGGCCGCCACCGCCGTCACGATGGCAGCCAGCAGTAACAGGTTGATCACCCGGTTCATGCCAGCCTCCAGCGCAACAGGCGGCTAAGCAGGTCGGCCAGCATCACCAGCAGCAGGAAAGTCAGCAGCATGCTCGCCACCTCCGCACCGGCGAACATGCGCATCGACAAGTCGATCTGCTGTCCCAGCCCGCCAGCGCCGACAAAGCCCATCACCACCGACGCCCGCACCGCGCACTCCCAACGGTACACGGTGTAGGACACAACCTCGGAGGCAGCATTAGGCAGAATGCCGTAGAGAAATGCCGCCAGCCGGCCGCTGCCCGCTTGCATCAAGGCATGCGCCGGGCGCTGGTCGACCGACTCGAAAATCTCGGCGTATACCTTGCCGAGCATGCCGCTGTAGGTGATGGCGATGGCCAGTACACCCGCCGTCGGCCCCAGCCCCACAGCCCGCACAAACAGCAGTGCCCAGACGATTTCCGGCACACTGCGCAGGAAAATCAGCAACCCGCGCACAGGCAGGCGCAGCAACCGCGACCAGAAACCGGCCCGCCCACCGCGGGAGGCGGCACGCAGCGACAACGCTCGGCTAGCCAGCAGCCCTGCAGGAATCGCCAACAACAACGCCAACGCCATGCCGGCAGTGGCCACCGCCAGGGTCTGTAAGGTGGCTTCGTACAGCAACGCAAGGAAATCGGCATCGTGTGCCGGCGGCCAGAAGGCGCCGGTGAAACTGGCGATCTGCTGCCGGTTCTCCGCCTGAAACAGCACCCAAGGGTCAAGTTCGCTCAATTGCACGCCTGGCCACAGCACCGCTACGGCCAGCAAGGTCAGCAGCAACCGCGGCATCAGGGCCGGGTCGCGCGCGTCAGCTGTCAGCATCGCGGAATCTGCACGGTCAGAGTCGGTCCCTGGGTGGGCGGCGAAGCCAGTTGTTCGTTGGCGTACAACGCATCCAGCATCTGCTCGCTCACCGCCTCGGCCGCGCAGTCGAACACCACCTGCCCGTCGCGAATGCCGATCACCCGTGGGAAGTGCGCCAGCGCCAGCTCTACTGCATGCAAGCTCGCCACCAGGGTCACACCATTAGCCTGGGCATGGCGGTTGAGCAAGGCCAGGCTATGGTCGGCCAACACCGGGTCCATTGCTGACACCGGCTCGTCAGTCAGCAACAGTTGCGGCCGCTGGTACAACGCCCGGGCAATCCCCACTCGCTGCAACTGCCCGCCGGACAGTTGGCCACATTGCACGAACAGCTTGTCGGCCAGGCCCAGCTCTGCCAGAACCTGGCGCGCCCCCGGTACATCGCTGGGGTACAGCAGGTTGAGCAAGCCGCGCAGCATTCCCCACTGCCCCAGGCGGCCGGCCAGCACCGCTGTCACCACTCGCTGGCGCGGCGGCAACGGCGGTGCCTGGTGCACCAGGCCTACCTGCGCCCGCAGGCGCTGACGTGCCCTGGCCGACAAAGCCCACGGCTGCTCGCCGAGCAGCTCCAGGCGACCGCTGCCAGGCCGAATAGCCGAAGCCATCAGGTGCAGCAAGCTCGACTTGCCCGCCCCCGACGGCCCGATGATGGCGACACGCTCGCCCTGCTCGATGCACAGGCTCACCGCGTCAAGCGCACGCACCTGGCCATGACGCAGCCCGGCACTGTGCAGATGGATAGCCACGTTGGAAGCAGTCACTTGAGCAGACCGGCCTCGCGTGCAGCTTGCTCGGTGCCCACGTAGTTTTCAGGCTTGGTCTCGATGAAGCGGCTGGCAGCCTGCAGGTCGAGGATCGCCTTGTGCTCCGGGTTGGCCGGGTCGAGGTCGAGGAAAGCCTTCTTGATCTTCTCTTTCAGCGCCGGCTCCATATTGCCGCGCACGGTCCAGTTGTAGTCGAAATAGGTCGGGGTGGTAGCGAACACCTTCACCTTGCCGGTATCGACCTTGCCGGCATCCACCAGCTTCTGCCACACGCTGGCATTGAGCACACCACCGTCCACCTTGCCGGCCTGCACCCAGGCCACGGTGGCGTCGTGGGCACCGGAATAGGCCACACGGCTGAAGTAGTCCTCGGGCTTGATGTTGTCCTGCTTGAGCATGAAGTAACGCGGCATAAGGCTGCCCGAAGTGGACGAGATGGAGCCGAAGGCGAACGATTTGCCCTTGAGGTCGCTGAGGCTTTTCACGTCAGGGTTGGCGGTGATGAACTTGGAGGTGAACTGCGCATCCTGCTCACGCTGCACCAGCGGGGTTGCCTTCGGGTCCTTCAGGTGCACCTGGACAAAGGTGAAGCCGCCCAGCCAGGCCAGGTCCAGCCGGTCGGCAGCCAGCGACTCGACCACCGCCGGGTAGTCGGCTACCGGCACAAACTTCACCTCCATGCCCAGTTGCCTGGCCAGGTACTCGCCCAATGGCTTGAACTTGCGCTGCAATTCGGTCGGCGCTTCGTCGGGGATGGCGCTGACCCGCAGGGTTTCGGCGGCCTGGGCGACAACGGCACAACAAGACAGCACGAGGCCGGCGGCGAGCGCCAAGGGGCGTTTGAGCATGGGTGATCTCCGGTTCAATGGCGAGAAGAGCAGCGGGTAGCTGATCCGCAGAAGTATAAGAGCCACAGCCCCAAAGGCCAGCTTTGCTACAATCGCGCAACAATTTGACCTGCCGAGGTGCGTATGAGCGAGCCGATTCGCCTGACCCAGTACAGCCATGGTGCCGGCTGTGGCTGCAAGATTTCCCCCAAGGTGCTGGACGTGATCCTCGCCGAGAGCGGCGCCCAGGCCCTGGACCCGAAACTGTGGGTCGGTAACGCCTCGCGCGACGACGCAGCCGTGTACGCGCTGGACGAAGAGCGCGGTGTGGTCTCCACCACCGACTTCTTCATGCCGATTGTCGATGACCCCTACGATTTCGGCCGCATCGCCGCCACCAATGCCATCAGCGACATCTACGCCATGGGCGGTGATCCGCTGATGGCCATTGCCATCCTCGGCTGGCCGGTCAACGTACTGCCACCGGAAGTCGCCCGCGAAGTGATCCGCGGTGGCCGTGCGGTGTGCGCCGAAGCCGGCATCCCGCTGGCCGGCGGCCACTCCATCGACGCCCCCGAGCCAATCTTCGGCCTGGCCGTGACCGGCGTGGTCAGCAAGCGCCACCTCAAGCGCAACGACACCGCCACCGTGGGCTGCCAGCTTTACCTGACCAAGCCGTTGGGCATCGGCATCCTCACCACCGCCGAGAAAAAGACCAAACTGCGCGCACAGGACCAGGGCCTGGCCCGCGACTGGATGTGCACCCTCAACACCCCCGGCAGCCGCTTCGGCAAACTCGATGGGGTCAAGGCCATGACCGACGTCACCGGTTTCGGCCTGCTCGGCCATCTGGTGGAGCTGGCCGAAGGCAGCGGCCTTACCGCGCACCTGGACTACGCCGCCGTGCCGCGCCTGCCCAGCGTGGACCATTACCTGGCCGAGGGCTGCATCCCTGGTGGCACCCTGCGCAACTTCGACAGCTACGGCCACAAGATCGGCGCCCTCGGCGACGACCAGAAGCACCTGTTGTGCGACCCGCAAACCAGCGGCGGTCTGCTGGTGGCGGTGGCCCCGGAAGGTGTAACCGAATTCCTCGCGGTGGCCGCAGAGCTGGGCCTGAAACTGTCGCCGATCGGCACGCTGGTGGAGCGACAGAGCCACGCAGTCGAGGTGATCTGATGCGCCCCGACTGCACCGATTTTGCCCAGCTGTTCCTCGACGACGTGCCGATGATGGACATGCGTGCCCCGGTCGAATTCGCCAAAGGCGCCTTCCCGGGCGTGGTCAACCTGCCGCTGATGAATGACCAGGAGCGGCAGAAGGTCGGCACCTGCTACAAGCAGCAGGGCCAGGCTGCCGCCATCGCCCTGGGCCACCAGCTGGTCAGCGGCGCCACCAGACAGGCACGCCTGGACGCCTGGGTGGCGTTCACCCAGGCCCACCCCGAGGGCTACCTGTACTGCTTCCGTGGCGGCCTGCGCTCGCAGATCGTGCAGGGCTGGCTGCGCGATGAGGCGGGTATCCGCTACCCGCGCATCAAAGGTGGCTACAAGGCCATGCGCACCTTTTTGCTGGAGACCACCCAGCAGGCGGTCGAGCAGTGCGATTTCGTGCTGCTGGGCGGCCTGACCGGCACCGGCAAGACCGACGTGCTACACCAGCTGGGCAACGTGCTGGACCTGGAAGGCCATGCCAATCATCGTGGTTCCAGCTTTGGCAAGCGCGCCACTGCGCAACCAGCTCAGATCGACTTCGAAAACCAGCTGGCAATCGATGTGCTGAAGAAACGCGCCAGGGGCATCGGGCAGTTTGTGCTTGAAGATGAAGGGCGCATCGTTGGCAGCTGCACCGTACCCTTGGCGTTGTACCAAGGTATGCAGCAGTACCCGCTGGTGTGGCTGGAAGACAGTTTCGCCAACCGCGTCGAGCGCATTCTGCGCGACTACGTGGTCAACCTGAGTGCCGAGTTCGTCAGCGTGCATGGCGAAGAAGATGGCCGCCGCCTGTTTGCCGAGCGAATGCTGCAAAGCATGGCCAATATCCACAAACGTCTTGGTGGCGAACGTTACCAGAGGTTGTCGGAGACCCTGCGCCAGGCCCTGGAAGAACAGCAGCGCAGCGGCGCGGTGGACCTGCACCGGGGCTGGATCGAAGGCTTGCTCAACGAATATTACGACCCGATGTATGCCTACCAGCGCGATGCCAAAGCCGAGCGCATCGAGTTTGCCGGGGATGCCGTGGAAGTGCGCGAGTACCTCAAGGCCCGGGCGCTTCGCGAACCCCGCATCTGAAAGGCGCTGCAAAACCTGTAGGAGCGGCCTTGCGTCGCGAAAGGGCTGCGCAGCAGCCCCGGCTATTGCTGCCTTGATGCTGACATCCCGGGGCCGCTTTGCGGCCCTTTCGCGACACAAGGCCGCTCCTACAAGGGCGGGCCAATCATTTCTGAAAAGGCTCTACAGCCCCGGGCTAAGCACCCGCTCCAGCTCGGCCGCCCGGTCGCGGGTCATGTCCATCATGCATGAACCACCCTCCAGCTGCGCCATGGTCCCGCCACTGGCCTGCACATGGAACTGGCAATTACCATCGCGGTAGGCCAGCCACTTGCGCTGTACATCGCGCAAGCTCTTCTGCTGCCCGGCATCCAGCTTGCCCATCAGTTGCTTGTACACACGGTTCAAGCGCTGGTCCTGCACGTGTGTCTCGGCCCCGATGCATTCACTCATGGCCACAGTACTGGAGGCCTTGTCCATGCACTGTCCATAGGCCGGCGTGTAGTCCTCCGCCACCGCCATTGGCAGCACGCCGGCCAGTGCCAGGCCTGCCAGATAATGCTTGATCATGCGAATCCTCCTTGTGGATATCACAGCGTCTGCGGCTGCTCAGGCGGCATCAGCACCTTGCCCGGCTCGAAGCGCAACGAGGGCATTTGAGTCGCCGTATACAAGGCCACGCCCAACGCCGCAATCAGCACCACGTCGAGCCAGCTCCAGCCCGGCATGTCGTCTGCGCTACGCGCCTTCCAGCAATGCCAGGCCTGGCCCAGGCAGAACACCACCATCGCCGCCAGCCACAGGTAGAAGCCAAGACCAAAACCGGTCAGGTCATGGAATTCATAGGTCTGGTTATCCGGCAAACGGGTGATGCCGAAGCTGCTGGCCGCCAGGTACAGCGCTGCCAGCCCGGCCAGCAACGCCAGCCGGCGGAGCCGCCGATGCGCAAGGATGGCGACGGCCAGCAGCGGGTTGGCAAACCACTGGTACAAGCCGAAGGGCATGCCCCATGGCCCGTACAGCAGCATCTGCAGCGCCGGCATGTGGCGCCCGCCGCTCATCAGTGCACCGTCGAAAAACAGGGCGAGCAGGTACAGCAGCAGGCTGATGCTCAGGTAGAAAACGGGCAAGGGACACACCTGGGAAAACGGGACAGACTGCGACCTTAACCCAGGCCCTGCCCCGCCACCAAACCTTCAGTAACTGCCGCGCAGGGTCACCATGAAATTGCGTGGTTCGCCGTAGTAGTTGCCATAGGTCGAAGTGCCCACGGTCTTGGTGGGTCGGCTACGGGTATGGAGCACGGGCCACAAGTGGGAATTGTGCCCGAACAGTAGTAGCCGCCATGAGACTATGCAACCGGTGGCTCCAGCAATAATCCGTAGATACCCGAGTCGGACAGTTCACCCGCCACGCACCAACGCGCCCGCAGGGTGCCTTCCAGCACGAAGCCCTGCCGTTCGAGGGTACGTGCCGAGCCTTGGTTGCGCGGGTCGATCTCGCCTTCCAGGCGGCGCATGTGCAGGGTATGGGCGAGGTAGTCGATGAAGCAGGTCAGCGCTTCGTCCATGTAGCCCCTGCCCTGCACCGCGCTGGCCAGGCAGTAGCCGATTTCGCCGCGGCGGGAGATGTCGTCGATGTTGAACAGCTGGACCATGCCGATGAGTTCGCCGTTGTCGCGGCGGTACATGCCGAGCTTGAGCTGATCACCGCTGGCATAGGCTTCGCGGTCGGCGGCCAGGGCGCTTTCGGCCTCGGCCAGGTCATGCCAGGGGGCATGGTGCCAATAACGCATGACCTCGGGGTCGGCCATGATCGCCAGCCACTGCGCGGCATCGGCATGGCGCATGGGGCGCAACTGCAGGCGCGGGCTGTCGAGGCAGAGGTCACTGGGGAAACTGCGGGGTGGGGTCACGCCGGATCTCCTGTCCATTGCTGGGGAGATGACAGTTTAACTTCATGTGCAAGGTTCGGGCATCCCGGGGCTGCTTTGCAGCCCATCGCCGGCAAGCCAGCTCCCACAAGGTCTCCACAGGGCCTGAGCCTCGTGCAGTACCTGTGGGAGTTGGCTTGCCGGCGATGAGGCCAGTGCAGGCGAGCAACAATGCCTCAGGCCACCTCAGCCCCATCATCCGGCCAGTGCGGTTCGTTGGCCCCCGGCGGGGTGAGCGGTGGCAGCCCGTACGCCGCCCGCGCATCATCACAGCTGGGGTTATGCACCCCACCCTCCCACGAAGCATCAAACTCGCGGCAAGGGCTGGAACGGTTGGCATAAATGGTACAGGCCACCTCTTTACCAATCTCGCCAGCAAGGCTGACACAGCGGCAAGGCTTGGCATCGGTGCCAATCATGGCAACGCGGGTTGGGTTGATCTGGACCACCAGGTCGTCCGGCACAACGCCCCCGGCAGACTGGCATTCGCCCCAGAAGAAGGACACACGGAAGTACCCGCAGCAGGCGCCGCAGTCAAGGCAAGGGTTATATTCGGACATGGTGCCACGGAGGGAAGGTTGTTGTTATCGGGTCTGGCCCGCGGCGCCATTTTTAATCCAAGCGGGGCCGGCTGGATAGAGGGCAGACGTAAAAAAAGTTGCCGCTGATCCGGCGCACGGGTGCGAGCGGCCAGTGACGTCACCGGCCGCCCGCTGCCGTCAGCTGATAGCCTTGTAGGTGCTGGCATTCCAGCGCTGCAAGGCCAACCCCTCGCGGGGGTGATAGGCGTTGCCCTGCACCTTGCTGAAATGCGTGGGGGCCAGGCCGCAATGCACCAGCCGGTCATGCTTTTCACCTTCGGTAAGCACGGTGTACGACTCGTTTCGCATGTCCTGGTAGCGCCCGTCCGCTGCAGCCATCGCCTTGTGGTATTGCATCAACTGGCTATCGTCGAGATTCAGGCGGTTGGCCAGCTGAACGCCCCAGCGAGTCAGGCATACCTCGGCAAAATGGCGCACGATCAGGCCAGGCTCGGCCAACACCTTGCCAACGCCCGCACCATCGGCCGAGGCGTTGCCCACCAGCGTGGCATGGCGCCCTGGCATCGGGTAGACGCAGATACGCGTGCTGCCGTGGACTGACGGGATGACACAGGCAAACCCTCTGGAGCGCTCATCCCGGGAATAGAAGCCTACGTATTCCCGGACATTGGCAGCCAACGTTACCCGCTCGGACTGCACGTTGCCGACCCCAGGCACTGGATCAATCGCGAATATGTTCACAGGTATCCCCCGCAGTGCAGGGTCGTTCGCCATGGCGTTGGCCAACATGTGGCAGCTGATCCCTCCCCTGCTCCATCCCACCAGGTTGACCTGGGTTGGCAGACGTGGCTCGCGGAACATGCTGATGATGCGCTCCTGCAGCTCCTGCGGGGTCGGCTGACGTACTCCATAGTCGTAAGTGCGCCAGAACCAGGAGGCCGTGGAAGCAGCATCCGGTATCGGCACACCGGCGTCTTTCAGCCGTTCATATTCATCTTCGCTCAGTTTGCGGCGCTGCCAGCTGGTTTCACCCTTTATCAGCTGCAGCACATGGTTGACGTTCTCTTCCCAGCCGCGCCCGAACAGCTGGCCGCTCCAGTTGTAGTAACTGCCAGGCTCGACGAACAGGTTGTCATCCTGAAGGTTGCCACTACCTGGACCGTCCACGGCTATCCAGTGGGCGAACTCGCGGCCCTGATCGTTGCTGGCAAGGGTCGAGACCAGTTCGCCGTTCCAGAAGTTGGGGTTGGCATCGTCGAAGCGGTGCGAGCCGGTGCCGCAGAAATAGGCGGTGAAGACACTCATGGGGGATCTCTTCGCTGAGAAATGAGTGCTGAAGATAGGTAGGCTGAGGCGTGGGATGCAGGCGGAAAGCTCGCCCGGCTGAAGATTCCGGGGCTGCTTTGCAGCCCCGGTTGCTTACTTGCGGCCGAGGCCGTCAGCCCGGAACATCTGGCGGATACCGCGAATGGCCTGGCGAATGCGGTCCTGGTTTTCGATCAGGGCAAAGCGCACATGGTCGTCGCCATACTCACCAAAGCCGATACCCGGCGACACGCATACCTTGGCCTCGGCCAGCAGCTTCTTGGCGAACTCCAGCGAGCCGAGGTGCGCGTACTCCGGCGGGATCTTCGCCCACACGTACATCGACGCCTTGGGGTTCTCGACCATCCAGCCCAGTTCGTGCAGGCCCTTCACCAACAGGTTGCGGCGTTGGCGGTACTGCTCGGCAATATCGCGCACGCATTGCTGGTCGCCTTCCAGCGCGGCGATGGCCGCTACCTGCAAGGGGGTGAAGGTGCCGTAGTCGTGGTAGCTCTTGATCCGGGCCAGGGCGCTGACCAGTTCGGGATTGCCGACCATGAAGCCGATTCGCCAGCCAGCCATGTTGTAACTCTTCGACAGGGTGAAGAACTCCACCGCAATGTCTTTGGCGCCTGGCACCTGCATGATCGATGGGGCCTTCCAGCCGTCGTAGACGATGTCGGCATAGGCCAGGTCGTGGACCACCAGCACGTCATACTGCTTGGCCAGGGCCACCACACGCTCGAAGAAGTCCAGCTCCACGCACTGGGCAGTGGGGTTGGACGGAAAGCCGAGGATCATCATCTTCGGCTTGGGGATCGACTCGCGGATGGCCCGCTCAAGCTCGTTGAAGAAGTCCACACCCGGCACCAGCGGCACGGAGCGCACCTGGGCACCGGCAATCACTGCACCGTAGATATGGATCGGGTAGCTGGGGTTGGGCACCAGTACCGTGTCGCCCTGATCAAGGGTGGCCAGCATCAGGTGCGCCAGGCCCTCTTTCGAGCCGATGGTGACGATGGCTTCGCTTTCCGGGTCGATGTCGACCTCGTAGCGTTCCTTGTACCAGTTGGAGATGGCCCGGCGCAGGCGCGGGATACCGCGGGAGGTGGAGTAGCCGTGGGTGTCTTCACGCTGGGCGACCTGCACCAGCTTCTCGACGATGTGCGGCGGGGTGGCGCCATCGGGGTTGCCCATGCTCAGGTCGATGATGTCCTCGCCACGGCGGCGGGCAGCCATCTTGAGCTCGGCAGTGATGTTGAAGACGTAAGGGGGGAGACGATCGATGCGCGCAAAGCGGCGCGGCGAACCTGGGTTGGCCATGGCTTCCTCTGAATACGTAAGCGCCCGGAACCGTCCGAGCGACGTTGGCCGATATGGCGGCCTGGATCAGAAGATAGTGCCGAAACAGGATGCATGTAAAGGACAATTTCCTGTTTTTTTAGATTTTTTCAGATCTATTTTTTAAAATCAGGGATTTATTTCTTCAGG
Source organism: Pseudomonas sp. CM25 (assembly GCF_013179705.1). Classification (NCBI taxonomy): domain Bacteria; kingdom Pseudomonadati; phylum Pseudomonadota; class Gammaproteobacteria; order Pseudomonadales; family Pseudomonadaceae; genus Pseudomonas; species Pseudomonas sp. CM25. The sequence continues at coordinate 10,614 of NZ_JABMCW010000034.1, forward strand.
CATGGCCTCTTCGCGGGTGAACCCGCTCCCACAGGGATATCAAAACCCTCAAGCTTGTGGAGATCCTGTGGGAGCGGGTTCACCCGCGAAGAGGCCGGCCCAGGAAAAACCCATAAAAAAACCCCGGCACATGTCCGGGGTTTTCGTGAAACAGGCAGCTATTTCAGCGTGCGTAAGTCATCAGCACGTCCGCAGCCGTTTGGCTATCCACACCCATCATCACGCTCAGGGCAGTGACGGTGAGGATGGAGAAACCGAACACCTTGCGCGCCCACTTGCTATCGTCCTCGGCCTTGTAGCCACCCCATGCCATGTACAGCCAGTACAGGCCCATGGCAGCTGCCACGGCCAGGTAGCCGAGGCCGGCGTAACCGCCAAGGGTAAGCATCAAGGTGGCGAGCACGAAGGCCAGCACGTACAGCACGATCTGCTTCTTCGCGGCAAGGATACCGCGTGCCACCGGCAGGACCGGAATATTGGCAGCGCTGTAATCCTTGAAACGGAAGATCGCGATGGCAAAGCTGTGAGGCATCTGCCACAGGCTGAACATCACCAGCAGGGTTACCGCAGCCAGGTCGAAGCTGTTGCTCACGGCGCAGTAGCCGATCACCGGAGGCATGGCACCGGACAGGCTGCCGACCAAGGTGCCGTGCACCGATTTGCGCTTCAGCCACAGGCTGTAGAAACCGACGTAGACAACGAAGCCGATCAGCGCACAGAACGCCGCCAGCGGGTTGGCCTGGACATACAGCAGGCTGAAACCCGCCACCCCGAGCAGGGTGGCGTAGATCAGCGCGAGGGGCAGCGACATACCGCCCTGAACCATGACGCGGTTCTTGGTGCGCTCCATCTTGTGGTCGATGTCACGGTCGATGCAGTTGTTGAACACGCATCCGGACGCCACCACCAGCGAAGTACCGATCACCACCGCCAGGAACAGGGCGAAATCCACATGGCCCTTCGAGGCAAGGAAGAAACCGCCTGCCACGGAAAGCACGTTACCGAAAATGATCCCCGGTTTGGTGATTTGGATAAAGTGCTTAACGGACATGCAGTCTTACCTCACTTGGCCATCATTTCGATGTGGATGTTGAACATGATCCACAGCGACAGGCCGACCAGCAGTGCAATAACCATCACGGTGAACAGGAACGTCGACACGTTGTTGCGTTGCTCTTTCGAGCGGTCCATGTGCAGGAAGTACACCAGGTGTACGACTACCTGGATCACGGCCATGGCAACGATGATCAGAACGGTCAGGTTCTTCGGCAAGCTGGCGGTCATCGCCAGCGCGAACGGGATCGCGGTCAGGATGATCGACAGTACAAAGCCGATCATGTACGACTTGACGCTACCGTGATTACCTTCGTGATGAGTGTCGTGTGCGTTAGCCATTACAGAACCCCCAGCAGGTAAACGACGGTGAATACGCAGATCCAGACCACGTCCAGGAAGTGCCAGAACAGGCTCAGGCAGCTCATGCGGGTCTTGGCGGTCGGCGTGATGCCGTGCTTGCTGATCTGGTACATCATGATTGCCATCCAGATCAGACCAGCAGTCACGTGCAGGCCGTGGGTACCGACCAGCGCGAAGAACGCCGACAGGAAGCCACTGCGCTGCGGGCCGAAGCCTTCGCTGATCAGGTGATGGAATTCATAGATTTCCATCGCGATGAAGCCTGCACCGAACAGGAAGGTCACAGCCAACCAGCCCAGTACGCCTGCTTTCTTGCCATCGAACATCTTCAGCATGGCGAAGCCGAAGGTGATCGAGGACAGCAGCAGGAACAGCGTTTCAACAGCTACGAAATCGAGCTGGAAGATGTCATGACCCGACGGGCCGCCGGCAAAACTGCCGGACAGCACCGCGTAGGTGGCGAAGAGCGACGCAAACAGGATGCAGTCGGTCATCAGGTACAGCCAGAAGCCCAGTACGGTCATCTGGCCCGAGTCGTGGTGGTGGTCGTCATGCCCATGGTCGTGACCATGAGCAGCGCCGCCGTGCATTACTTGACTGGACATTGATTACACCCGCTCAAACGATTCGACACGTGCGCCGGCAGGCAGAGCACCTGCTTTGGCCAGCGCTTTCAGACGCTCGCCTTCGATGCGCGCCACTTCTTCGGCCGGAACCATGTAGCCCTGGTCGTCACGTGCAGCGTGGCGAACGAAGACTGCGATGGTTGCCAACAGGCTCGCGCCCACCAGCCACCAGATGTGCCAGATGAAGGCGAAACCGAACACGGTCAGGAACAGACCCATGAACAGACCGGTGGAGGTGTTGCTCGGCATGTGGATCGCTTCGTACTTGGCCGGAACTTTGTACGCAACACCGGCTTCCTTGGCTTCGTGCCAGGCGTCCAGACCAACTTTCTCAGGCATGTGAGCGAAGTTGTAGAACGGAGGTGGCGACGAAGTGGACCACTCGATGGTACGGCCGCCCCATGGGTCGCCAGTGACGTCCATGTTGTCTTTGCGGTCGCGAACCGACACGTAGATCTGGATCAGCTGGCAAGCGATACCGAACAGGATCAGCACGGCGCCGACAACGGCTACGTACAGGTAGGGTTCCCACAGTGGGTTGTCGGAGTGGTTCAGACGACGGGTCATGCCCATGAAGCCCAGGGCGTACAGCGGCATGAACGCAACGTAGAAGCCCGACAGCCAGAACCAGAAGGCAGCTTTGCCCCACTTCTCGTTCAGGGTGAAGCCGAAGGCTTTCGGGAACCAGAAGGCGAAACCGGCGATGTAGCCGAATACCGCGCCACCGATGATCACGTTGTGGAAGTGCGCAATTACGAACAGGCTGTTGTGCAGGACGAAGTCAGCACCTGGTACGGCCAGCAGTACGCCGGTCATGCCACCGATGGAGAAGGTGACCATGAAGCCCAGGGTCCAGAGCATCGGTGCGGTGAAGCGCACACGGCCCTGATACATGGTGAACAGCCAGTTGAACAGCTTCACACCGGTCGGGATGGAGATCAGCATCGTCGCCAGGCCGAAGAAGGTGTTGACGCTGGCGCCGGCACCCATGGTGAAGAAGTGGTGCAGCCATACCGCAAAGCCGAGGATGGCGATCGCGCCCGATGCGTAGATCATCGAGTGGTGGCCGAACAGGCGTTTGCCAGAGAACGTCGAAGTCACTTCCGAGAACACGCCGAAGGCCGGCAGGATCAGGATGTAGACCTCAGGGTGACCCCACGCCCAGAACAGGTTGACGTACATCATCGGGTTCCCACCAAGCTCGTTGGTGAAAATGTGGAAGTCCAGATAACGGTCAACAGTCAGCAGAGCGAGTGCGGCAGTCAGAATCGGGAACGAAGCAACGATCAGTACGTTGGCCCAGGTGCAGGTCCAGGTGAAGATCGGCATGTCCATCAGCTTCATGCCAGGTGCGCGCATCTTCATCACGGTGACGAGGAAGTTCACACCGGTAAGCGTCGTACCAAGGCCGGATAGCTGTAGCGCCCAGATGTAGTAGTCGACACCTACCCCAGGGCTGTACTGGATGCCTGCGAGCGGCGGATAGGCAACCCAGCCGGTCTTGGCGAATTCACCAACGCCCAGCGAGATGTTGACCAGCAGCACGCCTGCCAGCAGCAGGTAGAAGCTCAGGGAGTTCAGGAACGGGAAGGCAACGTCACGTGCACCGATCTGCAGAGGAACCGCCAGGTTCATCAGGCCGGTGAAGAACGGCATCGCCATGAAGATGATCATGATCACACCGTGAGCGGTGAAGATCTGGTCATAGTGTTCAGGCGGCAGATAGCCTTCGGAGCCACCGGTAGCGGCAGCCAGCTGGGTACGCATCATGATGGCGTCGGCAAAGCCGCGCAGCAGCATGATCATCGCGACGATGATGTACATCACGCCGATCTTTTTGTGGTCGACAGTAGTCAGCCACTCGCTCCACAAGTAGGTCCACTTGCGGAAATAGGTGATAAGACCGACGACAGCGATACCGCCGAGCGCGATCATGGCAAGCGTCACCATGACTATCGGCTCGTGATAGGGTATCGCCTCCAGGCTTAGTTTACCGAACATCTCTTACTCCTCTGCACCGGCAGCTGGTTGCATACTCGTTTCCACACCCTTGGTAGTGGCCAGATCTTTGCTGCCTGCTTCTTCGTGGACCGGCTTGCCGCGATTCATGCCTTCGTACTTGTCGACGATGGTCTGGAACAGCTCCGCTGGCGCCTCGCTGTACAGCGCGACTGGGACGTATTCGCTAGGCTTGACCAGAGCTTCATACTCGGCCTTGTCCAGCTTCAGTGGCGACTGCTTGACCTCGGCGACCCATGCATCGAAGTCGGCCTGGGAAGTGGCAGTAGCCTTGAATTTCATGCCGGTGAAACCAGCACCGCTGTAGTTGGCGCTGATACCGTCAAACACACCGTTCTCGTTGGCGATCAGGTGCAGTTTGGTGGTCATGCCAGCCATGGCGTAGATCTGGCCACCCAGGCCCGGGATGAAGAACGAGTTCATCACGGCGTCGGAGGTGACGCGGAAGTTGATCGGGGTGTTGGCCGGGAAGTTGATCTTGTTGACCGTAGCGATGCCCTGCTCCGGGTAGATGAACAGCCACTTCCAGTCCAGCGCGACCACGTCGATCTGGATCGGCTTGACGTCCGAATCAAGCGGACGGTAAGGGTCCAGCTTGTGGGTCGACTTGTAGGTGACGTAACCCAGGGCGATGATGATCAGGATCGGGATGATCCACACCGCGGCCTCGATCTTGGTCGAGTGCGACCAGTCGGGGGTGTAGGTGGCTGCCTTGTTGGAAGCACGGTACTTCCAGGCGAACGCCAGGGTCATGATGATGACGGGAATCACCACCAGCAGCATCAGGCCGGTTGCGATCAGGATCAGGTTCTTTTGCTCAATGCCGACCTGGCCCTTCGGGTCGAGCAGGGTCCAGTTGCACCCACTGAGTAAAAGCATGCCTAAAACGGGCAATATGCCAAACAGTCTGGGGTAACGCTTTTTACTCATCTCACGACCTCTAGATCAGCTTGCTTCAATGCAATTTGTGTTTTGGTAGCCAACACTTCGTCCTGCCAAGTGAGGCATTTTTCGCCCGTACTCGCTCCTGCCTGGGGTCCGACTGCAGGACCTTGGCTTCAAACGTGTTGGCGGTGCTTATGGTTTCGTAGGCAACAGGCCTGTACTTCAGACCAAGTCCATTTGGTGCGGGAAACGCGGAGGGGTGTCCGCCCGGTATCGCCGTTGGGCGAAACTTGACGAAGTCAGCAAAAAGGAGCGCTGGGGCTTCCTTCAATCCTGCGACTCGCAAGCAGTGCCGAACGGAAATTGGGGGCGATTGTAGTTAGGTCGCCAACCCTTGACTATGACTTATTGAGCAACAGTCTTTTACAGAATACGTAACAATGCTGCTCAATTATTCAACTTCGCGACAGTTTGTCGCACCCCGCCTGATAGGCGCCAAGGCCGCATTCTGCAAGGCCTCGGGGTTGATCTGGATCAAGCGGTGTGGACATTTTCCCTGTTCTCGTGCGGCGTAAAAGACCACACGCAAATCGGGACTTATGTCTAAGCCTGGCGTCGGTTGCGCAAGATCCCGAGCGGAACCAGAATGGCGGTCAGTACAAAGGCCACAAGCGCCCATTGCGCCAGTGACAGACCGAGAATCGGCGGGTACGGCGTGCTGCAGAAGCCGTCGACCTGGAACGCCAGCGGCCAGACTTTGGCCAGCGGCAGGTCATCCACGATCGGCTGCAGGGTGTCGATGCCGCAACTGACCATGGGGTTGGCGAGTATATACACATGGTTGCCGGCCGCAACGATTCCGCCAATTGCACTGACCACCACCAGCGCCTCGAACAGGGTCAGGCTGCGCCGCCCCGGCATCGCCGCAGCAAGGAAGGCGAATATGGCAATGAACAGCAGCGCGTAGCGCTGCAGGATGCACAACGGGCAAGGTGCCTCACCCAACACCACTTGCATGTAGAGGGCGCCGCCAATCAGCGAAATGCAGATCAGGCCCAACAGCACCAGAAAGCGCCGTTCCCGATTGAGGCGCGAGGTTTGTTCGTTCATTGCCGGTTCCTTCGATGGATAGTGGCAGCGTGGTCCGCCTGCCTTGCGCAAGTCTACACGCTGGGGCAGGGCCTTGGAGCGTGCCGAGGAAGCGGCGTGATAGCACTGCGCAGGGCTATCCGGTGTGGCTGAGACCGGCCGCAACGAGGTCGGTTCAACGTCGGGCGGCAAAAAACGGCTGCCCGGGTGCCGCGCAGGGGCGAGCCCCTCGACACCCGGGAGTGAAGGATACCGTGATTAAAGCAGGATTAAAGGTGAAAGCTGGGTGGGCGGTTTCATCTCTCTTTATATATAGGCAGGAAGGAGAGGTGCGGCCCAGCCACTGAGAATGCATAAGCCTGCACCGGCCCTATCGCCGGCAAGCCAGCTCCCACAGGGAACGCACAGGTCCTGGGGCCTGTGGTGTGCCTGTGGGAGCTGGCTTGCCGGCGATAGGGCCAGTACAGGCACTACATCACTCCAAGGCAGCCGCCGGCCCGAAGAACTCGTAGCGGCTCTGCTGCTCGGGCACACCCAGGCCCCTCAGCTGGCGCTTGACCGCCGCCATGAAGGCCTTGGGCCCAAGGAAGTAGGCATCCACGTCACGCTCTTGCGGCAGCCACTCGGCCAGCAGGTCTTCACTCAGCAGGCCCACTGCATCAGCCTGATCAGCACTGTCCTGCTCGGCATAGCAGTAGAAGCGCTTGAGCTGCGGGTGACGTGCGGCCAGCCCGTCGACCCAGTCACGGAAGGCATGCACGGCGCCATTACGCGCACAGTGGATGAAATGCACCTCACGCTGCGTTTGCAGTGCGGCTTGCAGCATCGCCAGGGTCGGGGTAATGCCCACACCACCGCTGATCAGCACCAGCGGCTTGTCGCTGGCAGCCAGGGTGAAGTCACCCGCCGGCGGGAACAACAGCACCGTCTCGCCCACCACACATTCATCGTGCAGGTAGCTGGAGACCTTGCCGCCCGCTTCGCGTTTGACGCTGATGCGGTATTCCTTGCCATCGCACAGCGCCGACAGGGAATAGTTACGACGCTGCTCGGCACCGTCTATGTCCAGCTTCAGGCCAATGTACTGGCCAGGCTCGGCCTTGAGCACCGGTTTGCCATCCACCGGGGCGAAATGGAACGAGACGATTTCGCTGCTTTCCTGCTCACGGCGCACCAGGCGGAATTCGCGAGTACCGCGCCAGCCGCCGGCGGCTTCTTCCTTCTGTTTATAGAGGTTTTCTTCGGCCCCAATCAGGATATCGGCCAACTGACCATAGGCCGCGCCCCAGGCTTCGATGACTTCGGGGGTGGCGATTTCCTTGCCCAGCACTTCCTCGATGGCACGCAACAGGCAGCTGCCGACGATCGGGTAGTGCTCCGGCAGGATCTGCAGGGCAACATGCTTGTTGATGATCTGCCCCACCAGGCCGCCCAACTGCTCCAGCTGGTCGATATGCCGGGCGTACATCAGCACGCCATTGGCCAAGGCCCGCGGCTGGTCACCACTGGCCTGGTGCGCCTGGTTGAACAGCGGGCGTACCTGCGGGTACTCGCTGAGCATCATCTTGTAGAAGTGGGTGGTCAGCGCTTCGCCGCCGGTTTCCAGCAGGGGGACAGTGGCCTTGATGATTGCACGTTGTTCGGCATTGAGCATTGCAGCAACTCCTGAGCCTGAGGCTTCAAATGACTGCCTGTGCCATTACAGCAATCGTGCCAACTTTTATCCCCAGCAAAATCAGGGGTGTGATGGGGGCCGTGTCAAAACGACCCGCTCGAGCGTATAGTCATATCGACCAACAGGAGTCCATATGACTACAAAGCCACTGCTTACCGCCCTGCTGCCGCTGGTCAGCGACCTGTCGCGCGACTTGCCCGACCAGGAGCGCTACCGCCGCCTGTTGCAGGCCATGCGTTCGCTGTTGCCATGCGACGCCGCCGCGCTGCTGCGCCTGGACGGTGAGTGGCTGGTACCACTGGCGGTGGACGGCCTTAGCCCCGACACCCTGGGTCGGCGCTTCCGGGTCAGCGAGCACCCGCGCTTCCAGATTTTGCTCAGCCGCCCGGAGCCTACCCGTTTCGCCAGCGACTCGGACCTGCCAGACCCCTACGATGGCCTGGTCAACGCAGCCGATGCCCACCTTGAAGTGCATGACTGCATGGGCTGCCCTTTGATGGTCGATGAGCGCCCCTGGGGCCTGGTCACCCTCGATGCCCTCACCCCCGGGCAGTTCCAGAGCCTGGAGCTGGAATCCCTGCAGGCCTTCGCCAGCCTGGCCGCGGCCACAGTTACCGTGGCCGAGCGCATCGAGCACCTGGCGCTACGCGCCGAAGACGAACACCACCGCGCCGAAATTTACCGCCAGGCCAGCGGCCAGGATAAAGAGCTGATCGGCCAGAGCCCTGCCCACAAGCGCCTGGTGGAGGAAATCCGCCTGGTCGGCGGCAGCGACCTGACCGTACTGATTACCGGTGAAACCGGCGTCGGCAAGGAACTGGTGGCCCAGGCCCTGCATCAGGCCAGCACCCGCGCTGACAAGCCGCTGGTCAGCCTCAACTGCGCCGCCTTGCCGGACACCCTGGTGGAAAGCGAGCTGTTCGGCCATGTGCGCGGTGCATTCACCGGCGCGCACGGTGAGCGCCGCGGCAAGTTCGAACTGGCCAACGGCGGCACGCTGTTCCTCGACGAAGTGGGCGAGTTGCCGCTGACGGTGCAGGCCAAGCTGTTGCGCGTGCTGCAAAGCGGCCAGCTGCAGCGCCTGGGTTCGGACCGCGAGCACCGCGTGGACGTGCGCCTGATTGCCGCCACCAACCGTGACCTGGCAGCGGAAGTGCGCAATGGCAACTTCCGCGCCGACTTCTATCACCGGCTCAGTGTGTATCCGCTGCACGTACCGCCATTGCGCGAACGTGGCCGCGATGTGCTGCTATTGGCGGGGTACTTCCTTGAACAGAACCGTTCGCGCCTGGGCCTGAACAGCCTGCGCCTGAGCAGCGAAGCCCAGGCCGCGCTGCTGGCCTACGACTGGCCAGGCAATGTGCGGGAACTGGAACACCTGATCGGCCGCTCGGCGCTAAAAGCCATGGGCCAGCACCCGGAACGGCCGCGTATCCTGACGCTTGAAGCCACCGACCTGGACCTGCGCGTGGCGACGACCACGGGCGCCCTGCCCTCCCCCGCAGCCCCGCCTGCAGTGCTATCCCTGCCCGAAGGCGGGCTGCGCGAAGCGCTCGATCTCTACCAGCGTCAGGTGATCGAGGCCTGCCTGCAACGGCACCAGGACAACTGGGCAGCGGCTGCGCGAGAACTGGGCCTGGACCGCGCAAATCTGAGCCGCCTGGCCCGCAGGCTGGCGCTTCGCTGAGGCCTCTCTACCAAAGGATTAACCCAGAAAGCCATCTGGTTGCTTCCCGCCTGGCTGCTATATCTCCCTAACCACCCGAATCTCGACTAGCCGGTCGAGGCTGTGCTCAACGCCCGGTAAAGGGCTCTGTTGCGCCGGTTGTGGCCCGAATAGTTCGGGCCGGGGGATCCGCATACCAGCAGGGAGCATCCATGGACAACATCGTCGTCGCCGATAAGCAATCCGCAGTCGCCACCCAGAACGCCTTTGGCAACATCACGCTTAACGGACCGGGCGTCGTACAGATGCCTGTGGCCCCTGACCAGGTAGCCACCGTCACCCAGCGCGGGCAAGACCTGATCGTCACGCTGAAGTCGGGTGAAAAAGTGACTATCGGCAACTTCTTCGCCGTGGACCAGGCCGGGGTTGGCAGCGATATTGTCTTTGTCGGCGAAGACGGCACCCTGTGGCATGCCCAGTACGATGCGGCGGCGTTTACCGGTTTCACCTTCGAAGACGTGGCCTCGCTGGACGAGCTGGTGGCGGGTATCGGCAGTGCCGGTAGCGCCATGCCCACCTGGGCGATTGCCGGGCTCAGCCTGCTCGGTGTCGGCGGTGCGGCAGCGGCGGCCGATCACAGCGGTGGCGGCAGCAGTAGCGGATCAGAGCCGGGCGACACCACGCCACCGGCCACACCGATCGACCTGCTGGTATCCCCAAATGGCCTGCGCCTGACCGGGCGCGGCGAAGCCGGCAGCACCGTGAACATCCGTGATGCAGCCGGCAACCTGATCGGCAGCGGCACAGTGGCTGCCGATGGCAGTTTCGATGTTGCGCTCAACCCGCCGCAGATCAACAGCGAGAACCTTGACGTCACCCTGACCGATGGCGCCGGCAATGTCTCGGCGCCCGGCACCGTCACGGCCCCGGACGCCACGGCACCACTGGCCCCGACCGAGCTGGCCATCGATGGGCAGGGCAGCACCCTTACCGGGCGCGCCGAGCCCGGCTCGACAGTTTCCGTGCGTGGCGCCGGCGGTGTGCTGCTGGGCACGGCGGTCGCGGGTGCAGATGGCCAGTTCAGCATCGCCCTGCAACCACCGCAAACCGATGGCCAGGCCCTGGAAGTGAGCGCCGCCGACGCAGCCGGCAATACTTCACCGGCCGCCGGCATCACTGCCCCGGACGTCGACACCCCTGATACCACCGCCCCAGACCAGCCCACCGACCTGGCCCTGGCCAGCGGCGTCACCCTCACCGGCCGTGGGGAGCGCGGCGCCACCGTGCAGGTTCGCGATGCGGCCGGCAATATCATTGGCACTAGCCTGGTCAACGCCGACGGCACCTTCAGCCTGACCCTGGCGCCTGCCCAGGCCAACGGCGAAGCCCTGGATATCCGCCAGGTGGATGCCGCCGGCAACAGCTCGATTCCTCTGGAATTCACCGCGCCCGACATCACCCCGCCCGAAGCCGTCACCGACATTCTGGTCGGCGCCGGGGGAACGGCCCTGAGCGGCCGCGGTGAACCCGGTGCCACCGTCGAAGTGCGCGATGCCGATGGCAACCTGCTGGGCCGTGGAGTGGTCTCCGCCAACGGCACGTTCCTGCTCGAACTCGACGTGCAGGCCGGCGAACACCTGAGCCTCGTGCAGACCGACCCAAGCGGTAACGCATCGGTCGCCGTCGAGTACGATGTGCCGCTGACCTCTGCTCCGGACAGCCCGAGCAACCTGGCCATCGATGCCGACGGCACCACCCTGACCGGTACTGCCCCGGCTGGCAGCCGCGTCGAAGTGCATGATGCCAACGGCACCCTGATCGGCAGCGCCGTCGCCAACGCCGATGGCAGCTTCACCATCGAGCTCAACCCCGCCCAGGCTAATGGCGAACTGCTGGATGTGGTCGCGATCGATGACAGCGGTCTTTCCTCGCTGCCGGCCCAGGTCACCGCTCCGGACATCACTGCCCCTGCTGCACCAACCGAACTGGCCGTCAGCGCTGACGGTACCGTCCTGACAGGTCGCGCCGAACCCGGCAGCACCGTACGGATCGTGGCCGCCGATGGCACCGAGATCGGCACTGCCGTCGTGGGTGCAACGGGTGTATTCAGCATCACCCTTGACTCACCACGGGTAGACGGCGAAGTGCTGCAAGCTACCGCCTCCGATGCCGCAGGCAACACTTCAGAAGCCAGTTCGGTCACTGCACCGGACATCGACGGCGGCGACACCACGCCACCTGAGGCGCCTGTCGATCTGGTGATCGGCCTGGCCGGCAGCCAGCTCAGCGGTCGCGGCGAAGCCGGCAGCACCGTGCAAGTGCATGACGCCGAGGGCAATACCATCGCCACCGGCACTGTCGGCGCCGACGGCACCTTTATCATCGCATTGGCGCCTGCCGTAATTGACGGCAGCGCCTTGCAAGTCACCCTGACCGATGCTGCTGGCAACGTGTCGCAGCCGGGCTCGGTAACCTCGGCGGACTTGTTGCCGCCAGCTCAACCAACCGAACTGGCCCTGGCCGATGGCGTGACCTTCACCGGTCGCGGCGAGCCGGGCGCTACCGTGCAGGTGCGCGATGCTGCCGGCACCCTCATCGGCACTGGTGTAGTGGGTGCGGACGGGCTGTTCAGCCTGACCCTCTCCCCTGCCCAGGCCAACGGCGAAGCCGTGGATGTACGCCTGGTGGATGCCGCCGGCAATACCTCGGCGCCGCTGCAATTCGAGGCACCGGACATCACCCCACCCGAGGCGGTGAGCAATATTGTCGTCGGTGCCGCTGGCCTCGCCCTGAGCGGGCGCGGTGAACCAGGTGCCACCGTCGAAGTACGCGATGCCAGCGGCAGCGTGATCGGCACCGGCGTGGTCGGTGCCAACGGCACCTTCCTGATCGACCTGGATCCGGCCGCCCAACCCGGCGACCAACTGAGCCTGGTGCAGACCGACCCAAGCGGTAACGCCTCGGTCGCCGTCGAGTACGATGTACCGCTGACCACTGCACCAGACAGCCCAAGCAACCTGGCCATTGATGCCGACGGCACCACCCTCACCGGTAGCGCACCCGCCGGCACCCGCGTGGAAGTCCACGATGCCAACGGCACCCTGATCGGCAGTGCCATCGCCAACGCCGATGGCAGCTTCACCATCGAACTCAACCCCGCCCAGGCCAATGGCGAACTGCTGGATGTGGTCGCGATCGATGACAGCGGTCTCTCCTCGCTGCCGGCCCAGGTCACCGCTCCAGATATCACTGCCCCTGCTGCACCGACCGAACTCGCTGTCAGCGCTGACGGTACCGTGCTTACAGGCCGCGCCGAACCCGGCAGCACCGTGCGGATCGTGGCCGCCGATGGCACCGAACTCGGCACTGCCGTCGTGGGTGCAACGGGTGTGTTCAGCATCACCCTTGACCCGCCGCAAGTGGACGGCGAAGTGCTGCAAGCTACCGCCTCCGATGCCGCAGGCAACACTTCAGAAGCCAGTTCGGTCACTGCACCGGACATTGACGGCGGCGATACCACGCCACCTGAGGCGCCTGTCGATCTGGTGATCGGCCTGGCCGGCAGCCAGCTCAGCGGTCGCGGCGAGGCCGGCACCACTGTTCAAGTGCGTGACGCCGAAGGCAATGTCCTGGCCACTGGCACGGTAGGGTCGGATGGGACCTTTGTGCTGGCCCTGGACCCCGCCGTCGTGGACGGCAGCACCCTGCAAGTTACCCTGACCGATGCGGCGGGCAATGTTTCTCAACCGGGCTCCGTGACCTCGGCCGACCTGCTGCCGCCCGCTCAACCCACCGAACTGGCCCTGGCCGACGGCGTGACCTTCACCGGTCGCGGCGAGCCAGGCGCTACCGTGCAGGTGCGCGATGCAGCCGGCACTATCATCGGCACCGGCGTGGTGGGTGCGGATGGCCTGTTCAATGTCACATTGGCGCCCGCCCAAGCCAATGGCGAAGCCCTGGACGTACGCCTGGTGGATGCCGCCGGCAACACCTCGGCACCACTGCAATTCGATGCACCGGACATTACCCCGCCCGAGGCGGTGAGCAACATCATGGTCGGCGCCGGAGGCCTGGCCCTGAGCGGCCGCGGTGAACCAGGCGCCACCGTCGAAGTACGGGATGCCAGCGGCAGCGTGATCGGCACCGGCGTGGTAGGTGCCAACGGCACCTTCCTGATCGACCTCGACCCGGCCGCCCAACCCGGCGACCAACTGAGCCTGGTGCAGACCGACCCAAGCGGCAATGCGTCCGTGGCCGTCGAATACGATGTACCGCTGACCACCGCTCCGGACAGCCCTAGCAACCTGGCCATCGATGCCGACGGCACCACCCTGACCGGTACCGCACCGGCTGGCACCCGCGTCGAAGTCCACGATGCCAACGGCACCCTGATCGGCAGCGCCATCGCCAACGCCGATGGCAGCTTCACCATCGAACTCAACCCCGCCCAGGCCAATGGCGAACTGCTGGATGTGGTCGCGATCGATGACAGCGGTCTTTCCTCGCTGCCTGCCCAGGTCACAGCTCCGGACATCACTGCCCCTGCTGCACCAACCGAACTTGCTGTGAGCGCTGACGGTACCGTGCTTACAGGCCGCGCCGAACCCGGCAGCACCGTCCGCATCGTGGCCGCCGATGGCACCGAGATCGGCACTGCCGTCGTGGGTGCAACGGGTGTGTTCAGCATCACCCTTGACCCGCCGCAAGTGGACGGCGAAGTGCTGCAAGCTACTGCCTCCGATGCCGCCGGCAACACCTCTGTCGCCAGCTCGGTCACCGCGCCGGATATCGACAGCGGCGACACCACGCCACCTGAGGCGCCTGTCGATCTGGTGATCGGCCTGGCCGGCAGCCAACTCAGCGGTCGCGGCGAAGCCGGCAGCACCGTGCAAGTGCGTGACGCCGAGGGCAATATCATCGCCACCGGCACTGTCGGCGCCGACGGCACCTTCGTCATCGCCTTGGCCCCTGCCGTAATTGACGGCAGCACCCTGCAAGTTACCCTGACCGACGCTGCTGGCAATATTTCGCAGCCGGGCTCCGTGGCTTCCGCCGATCTGCTGCCGCCGGCTCAACCAACCGAACTGGCCCTGGCCGATGGCGTGACCTTCACCGGTCGCGGCGAGCCGGGCGCTACCGTGCAGGTGCGCGATGCCGCCGGCACCCTCATCGGGACTGGTGTAGTGGGTGCGGACGGGCTCTTCAGTGTCACATTGGCGCCCGCCCAGGCCAACGGTGAAGCACTGGACGTGCGCCTGGTGGATGCCGCCGGCAACACCTCGGCACCGCTGCAATTCGATGCACCGGACATTACCCCGCCCGAGGCGGTGAGCAATATCGTGGTCGGCGCCGGAGGCCTGGCCCTGAGCGGCCGCGGTGAACCGGGTGCCACCGTCGAAGTACGTGACGCCAGCGGCAGCGTGATCGGCACTGGCGTGGTCGGTGCCAACGGCACCTTCCTTATCGACCTCGACCCGGCCGCCCAACCCGGCGACCAACTGAGTCTGGTGCAGACCGACCCAAGCGGCAATGCGTCCGTGGCCGTCGAGTACGATGTGCCGCTGACCACCGCTCCGGACAGCCCGAGCAACCTGGCCATCGATGCCGACGGCACCACCCTCACCGGTACTGCCCCGGCAGGCAGCCGCGTCGAAGTGCATGACGCCAACGGCACCCTGATCGGCAGTGCCATCGCTAATGCCGATGGCAGCTTCAGCATCGAGCTCAATCCAGCTCAAGCCAATGGCGAACTGCTGGATGTGGTCGCGATCGATGACAGCGGTCTTTCTTCGCTGCCTGCCCAGGTCACCGCTCCGGACATCACTGCCCCTGCTGCACCGACCGAACTGGCCGTCAGCGCCGATGGCAGCGTCATCACCGGCCGCGCCGAGCCAGGCAGCACCGTGCGCATCGTGGCCGCCGATGGCACCGAACTGGGCACTGCCGTAGTCGGGCCGACCGGCGTATTCAGCATTGCCCTGGAACCCGCACAAGTCGACGGAGAGGTGCTGCAAGCGACCGCAACCGATGCCGCCGGCAACACCTCGGCGACCAGCGCAGTTACCGCGCCGGACATCGACGGGGTTGATACCACACCACCGGCAGCGCCGACTGATCTGGTAGTCGGCCTGGCCGGCAGCCAACTCAGCGGCCGCGGCGAAGCCGGCAGCACCGTGCAGGTCCGTGACGCCGAGGGCAATATCATCGCCACCGGCACTGTCGGCGCCGACGGCACCTTCATCATCGCCTTGGCCCCTGCCGTAATTGACGGCAGCACCCTGCAAGTCACCCTGACCGATGCGGCGGGTAATATTTCGCAGCCGGGCTCGGTAACCTCGGCTGACTTGTTGCCCCCTGCCCAACCAACCGAACTGGCCCTGGCCGACGGCGTGACCTTCACCGGTAGCGGCGAGCCGGGCGCTACCGTGCAAGTGCGTGATGCAGCCGGCACTATCATCGGCAGTGGCGTGGTCAACGAAGACGGCACATTCAGCCTGAATCTGTCCCCTGCCCAGGCCAACGGCGAAGCTTTGGACGTACGCCTGGTGGATGCCGCCGGCAACACCTCGGCACCGCTGCAATACAACGCCCCGGATATCACCCCACCGAATGCCGTCAGCGATATCCTGGTAGGCCAGGGCGGCACGGCCCTGAGTGGCCGCGGCGAAGCCGGCGCCACCGTGGAAGTGCGTGATACCGATGGCAACCTGCTGGGCCGTGGCGTGGTCACCGCCAATGGCACTTTCCTGATCAGCCTGGATCCGGCCGCACAACCTGGCGAGCAGCTGAGCCTGGTTCAGGTCGACCCAAGCGGTAACGCTTCGCTCGCCTTCGAATACGAAGTGCCGCTCACTACCGCCCCGGTCAGCCCGAGCGGTCTGGTCATTGATGCCGATGGCACCACCCTCAACGGGACTGCCCCTGCCGGCAGCCGCGTCGAGGTGCACGATGCCGGCGGTGCACTGATCGGCACCGCCACGGCCAATGCCGATGGCAGCTTCAGCATCGAGCTCAACCCTGCTCAAGCCAACGGCGAACTGCTGAATGTGGTGGCGATCGATGTCGACGACGTGTCTTCGTTGCCGACGCAGATCAACGCTCCCGATATCACCGCACCGGCCGCCCCAAGCGATCTGGCCGTCAGCGCTGATGGCAGCGTCATCACCGGCCGCGCCGAACCGGGCAGCACCCTACGTGTTGTGGCCGCTGATGGCACCGAGCTGGGCACGGTGGTGGTCGGCCCTACCGGCGTATTCAGCATTGCCCTGGAACCCGCCCAGGTCGACGGCGAGGTGCTGCAAGCGACCGCAACCGATGCCGCCGGCAACACCTCGGCGACCAGCGCAGTCACTGCGCCGGATATCGATGGGGTCGATATCACGCCACCGGCAGCGCCGACTGACCTGGTAGTCGGCCTGGCCGGCAGCCAGCTGGCCGGTCGCGGCGAGCCCGGTGCCACCGTGCAGGTTGTGGATGCCGCAGGCAATGTACTGGCCACCGGCACCGTTGCGGCGGACGGCAGCTTCACCATCACCCTGGACCCTGCCGTGAATGACGGCAGCGCGTTGCAAGTGACCCTGGCCGATGCCGCCGGCAACGTGTCGCCACCCGCTTCGGTCAATTCCCCGGACCTGCAGGCCCCTGCGCAGCCCATCGAGCTGACCCTGATCAACGGCGTCACCTTCACCGGGCGCGGTGAACCCGGTGCCACCGTGCAAGTGCGCGATGCCGCCGGCACCGTGATCGGTACCGGCCTGGTCGGCGCCGACGGCCTGTTCAGCCTTTCCCTTTCGCCTGCCCAGGCCAACGGTGAAGCACTGGACGTGCGCCTGGTGGATGCCGCCGGCAACACCTCGGCGCCGTTGCAATTCGATGCACCGGACATCACACCGCCCGAGGCGGTAAGCGACATCATCGTAGGCGCCGGTGGCCTCGCCCTGAGCGGCCGTGGTGAACCAGGTGCGACCGTCGAAGTGCGCGATGCCAGTGGCAGCGTGATCAGCACCGGTGTGGTGGCGGCCAACGGCACCTTCCTCGTCGACCTCGATCCGGCAGCCCAGCCGGGTGAGCAACTGAGCCTGGTGCAGAGCGACCCAAGCGGTAACGCCTCGCAGGCACTGCAGTTCGAAGTGCCGGCCACTACCGCCCCAGCCAGCCCAAGCGATCTGGTCTTCGCCGAAGATGGCAGCAGCATCAGCGGTACTGCACCTGCCGGCACCCGCGTGGAAGTACATGATGCCAATGGCACACTGCTCGGCAGCGTGGTCGCAGGTGCCGATGGAAGCTTCACCGTGGCACTTGACCCGATTCAGGCCAATGGCGAACTGCTGGACGTGGTGGCGATCGATGATGAGGGAGTTTCGTCCCTGCCAACGTCGATCAGCGCACCGGACATCACCGCACCGGTCGCCCCGAGCGAACTGCTGATCAATGGCGACGGCACCGTGGTCACCGGCCGTGCCGAAGCCGGCAGCACCGTGCGCGTGCTGGCAGCCGACGGCACCACCG
>NZ_JABMCW010000340.1:0-5519 GCF_013179705.1 Pseudomonas sp. CM25
CCAAGAATCAGAGTCATAGCGCCTGTCGTACTAAACACATGTTTTAACATTATTGGGGCCGCTGCGCGGCCCATCACCGGCAAGCCAGCTCCCACAGGTACAGTGCAGGGGTTAAGAAATGCACTGTACCTGTGGGAGCTGGCTTGCCGGTGATGGGCTGCACAGCAGCCCCAAAATAGCGATCTACCCCAAAAACTCAGGACACCTTAGCCGAGGTTTTCCATGATCTCATCGGAAATCTGGGCATTGGAGTAGACGTTCTGCACGTCGTCCAGGTCTTCGAGCATGTCGATCAGCTTGAGCACCTTTTCTGCGCCATCCTGGTCGAGTTCGGCGCTAGTGGTCGGCTGCATGACGATTTCTGCGTCAGCGGCCTTGAAACCCGCTTCTTCCAGGGCATTGCGCACGGCGTAGAAGCTGTTGAACGAGGTGAATACGTCGAACGAGCCATCTTCGTTGGCCACCACGTCGTCGGCATCGGCCTCCATCGCCGCTTCCATCAACGCGTCCTCGTCCACCCCCGGAGCAAAGCTGATCTGCCCCTTGCGCTCGAACAGGTAGGCCACCGAGCCGTCGGTACCGAGGTTGCCGCCACATTTGGTGAAGGCATGACGCACGGCGGCGGCGGTACGGTTGCGGTTGTCGGTCATGGCCTCGACCATGATCGCCACGCCACCCGGGCCGTAACCCTCGTAGCTGAGCTCTTCGACGTTGTCGCTTTCGTTGGTGCCGGCACCACGGGCCACGGCGCGATCAATGATATCGCGACTCATGTTGGCGCCCAGAGCCTTGTCCAGCGCCAGACGCAGGCGCGGGTTGGATGCAGGGTCGGCACCGCCCTGCTTGGCAGCAACCGTCAGCTCGCGGATCCACTTGGTGAAGACCTTGCCTCTCTTGGCATCCTGGCGCTCTTTGCGGTGCTTGATGTTCGCCCACTTGGAATGACCAGCCATAACGACTCCGAATCCTTTGAATCACAAACAGCCCCGCCCCTGTACGGGGCGGGACGGACAAAAACCTGCGCCGAAACGCAAAGGCGCATCCATGTGGATGCGCCCGGGGACAGCTTACTCGACCTTGGTCTGTTCGCGCAGTCGGATGTGCAGCTCGCGCAGGGCCTTGGCATCGACCAGGCCAGGGGCCTGGGTCATGACGCACGCGGCGCTCTGGGTTTTCGGGAAGGCAATCACTTCACGGATCGACTGGGCGCCGGTCATCAGCATGACCAGGCGGTCCAGGCCGAAGGCCAGGCCACCGTGGGGCGGTGCACCGAACTTCAGGGCGTCGAGCAGGAAGCCGAACTTCTCTTCCTGTTCCTCTGCCTCGATGCCCAGCAGGCGGAACACCGCCTGTTGCATTTCTTTACGGTGGATACGGATCGAACCGCCACCCAGCTCGGTACCGTTCAGCACCATGTCATAGGCACGCGACAGCGCCGTGGCCGGGTTGGCCTCGAGCTCTTCCGGCGAGCACTTCGGTGCGGTGAACGGGTGGTGCAGTGCAGTGAAGCTGCCGTCTTCGTTCTCTTCGAACATCGGGAAGTCGACGACCCACATCGGTGCCCACTCGCAGGTCAGCAGCTCGAAGTCGTGGCCCAGGCGGATACGCAGCGCGCCCAGGGCTTCGCTGACCACCTTGAACTTGTCGGCACCGAAGAACACGATGTCGCCGTCAACGGCGCCAACGCGGTCAAGGATGGTGTTGAGGTTGGCCTCGGGGATGTTCTTGACGATCGGCGACTGCAAGCCCTCGACGCCCTTGGCGCGCTCGTTGACCTTGATGTAGGCCAGGCCACGCGCACCGTAGATGCCGACAAACTTGGTGTACTCGTCGATCTTGCTGCGCGGCATGCTGGCACCGCCTGGCAGGCGCAGGGCGGTAACGCGGCATTTAGGATCGTTGGCAGGGCCGGCGAACACCTTGAAGTCGACGTCTTTCAACTGGTCGGCAACGTCGACCAGCTCCAGCGGGTTACGCAGGTCCGGCTTGTCGGAACCGTAGCGGCGCATGGCTTCTTCGAAGGTCATGTGCGGGAATTCGCCGAATTCCAGGTCCAGCACTTCCTTGAACAGCTTGCGGATCATGCTTTCGGTCAGGCCCATGATCTCGCTTTCATCGAGGAAGCTGGTCTCGATGTCGATCTGGGTGAATTCCGGCTGGCGGTCGGCACGCAAGTCTTCGTCACGGAAGCACTTGGCGATCTGGTAGTAACGGTCGAAACCGGCAACCATCAGCAGCTGCTTGAACAGCTGGGGCGACTGCGGCAGGGCGAAGAAGCTACCGGCGTGGGTACGGCTTGGTACCAGGTAGTCACGCGCGCCTTCCGGCGTGGCACGGGTCAGGATCGGCGTCTCGACGTCAAGGAAGCCGTTTTCGTCGAGGAAGCGACGGATGCTGCTGGTGATGCGCGAACGCAGGCGCAGCTTGTCGGCCATTTCCGGGCGACGCAGGTCGATGAAGCGGTAACGCAGGCGGGTTTCTTCGCCGACGTCGGAATATTCGTTCAGCGGGAACGGCGGGGTTTCAGCTTCGTTCAGCACGTTCAGCTGGTAGCCGAGGATCTCGATGCCACCGGAGGCCATGTTGGCGTTCACCGCACCTTCAGGGCGCTTGCGCACCTTGCCGGTGATCTGCACGACGTATTCGCTGCGCACGCGGTCGGCAGCAGCGAAGGTTTCGGCGCGATCCGGGTCGAACACGACCTGGGCCATGCCTTCGCGGTCACGGATGTCGAGGAAGATCACCCCGCCGTGGTCGCGGCGACGATGGACCCAGCCGCAAAGGGTGACTTCCTGGCCGTCCAGGCTCTCGTTCAGTTGGCCGCAATAATGGCTGCGCATCATGATGGTGGTTTCGCTTCTCGTGATTCGTGTATTCGGTGGAGGCCTTGGCCGCCCGGAGGGCTAATACTGCAAGACCCGGTCACAGCATTCAACTCAGTCGGCCTTGTCGCCGCCTGCAAGATTCTTTTTCGCCCCGGTCTTGAAGTCGGTTTCATACCAACCATTACCGCTCAGGCGGAAGCCCGGCACCGACAGCAGCTTCTTCAGGGCCGGCGCCTGGCAGGCCGGGCAATCGGTCAGCGGCGCGGCGCTGATTTTCTGCAGCGCTTCCATACGGTGCTCGCAGGACGCACATTGATAGTCATAAAGGGGCATGGGTGTCTCTCGTCAACCACAACGCTGGCTGCCGGGGCAGCAAAAAGCGGGATTATATATGGTTAACCGGCACTGCGCAGCCCGCCCGGCGATCAGCGCAAATTTGGTGGATCCTGCAGCCAGGCAACGCAGATTACCCGGATCAGCCCGCTGAAGTTGCGCACCCCACCCTGGCGCAGGTGCACTTCACGGTCCACGTAGGACAACACCGCACTGACCGAGCAGCGATTGGCGGCGGCGATGCGCTCGAGAATACCCCAGTAGACAGCCTCCAGGCGCAGACAGGTGGAAAACCCGTTGAGCCGCACCGAACGTGACACCGGCTGGGTTTGCAACATGTCGAAATCCGCCTTGAACGGATCAATACACTGTTTTCCTGGCCAACGCCCCTGGTTAGCCACACGTTTGCTCGCTTGCATCATGCGCCACACTTCCTCGTCACAGGTACCAGGCGGCCTATGAAGCGCTGAAGGGCGAGCTCAAAACAGCGGCAAAATCTTCCTGCGGACTATGTAATGCCCGGTCGGGAATGCGCGACCGGGCCCCTGGCCCTGGGGCAATTACTTGCCGTCGAGCAACACACGCAGCATCCATGCGGTCTTTTCGTGAACCTGCATGCGCTGGGTCAGCAGGTCGGCAGTAGGCTCGTCACTGACCTTGTCCACCACCGGGAAGATACTGCGCGCGGTGCGCACCACGGCTTCCTGGCCCTGGACCAGCTGGCGGATCATCTCGTCGGCCGGGGGTACGCCTTCCTCCTCCTTGATGGACGAGTGGCGCGCATAGAATGCATACGACCCTGGCGCCGGGAAGCCCAGAGCCCGGATGCGCTCGGCGATCGAGTCGACCGCCAGTGCCAGTTCGTTGTACTGCTCTTCGAACATCAGGTGCAGGGTGCGGAACGACGGGCCGGTAACGTTCCAGTGAAAGTTATGGGTTTTCAGATACAGCACGTAGGTATCCGACAACAGGCGCGACAGCCCATCGACGATGGACTTGCGATCTTCTTCGCTGATACCGATATCGATTGCCATGAAGTTCCCCTTTCCATAAGGCTTGAGACTCAAGCGGGCGCCGTCCACTGTAGCAATACTTGGCCGACCCCGCCCATGACATGGCGCAACACATCGGCTGGCATGGCCTGCGGTTTGAGTAGCCTGAGGCTTTGCTGTTAAATAGGCACGGTGCCACCCGTGCGGACTGTCATTGCCGGGTGCATAGGCTGGCCTGCCACGTGTTCGCGCTTTACACCTCATGCGCACCGTGCTGCCAGCTCTTCCTGTGATCGGCCTTATCAACTGTGAGCCAACCCCATGTTCAAGATCGTCCATCTGGTGACGGGCGTGGCAGCCTTGCTGCTATCGCTCATACCCAGCCTGAAAACCGATGCAACACCCTTCCTGCAGCAACCGGACGCGGTCTACCTGACCCTGCTCGGCCTGCTCAACCTGATCCTGGCCCCGGTGGTGCCACTGTACTACCGCGGTGCGCGGCAACAACTGCAGCACCTGGCCTGCGCCCTGCTGGTGGTAGCGGTGGTGCTGCAGACGCTGACGCTGCTGGCGCGCCCGGAAATGGGCAACCTTGCAGCACTGGTCTGCGCGACGCTGGCCGTGGCCCTGCACCTGGCCGTGGGCTTTGCCCGCAGCCCGCGCAAGGCGCGGCACAGCCAGCACGCGGCGCAAGAGGCCGGCAACCGGGATACCGGTACCGTCAAGTGGTTCAACACGTCGAAAGGCTTCGGCTTCATCTCCCGCGACTCGGGCGATGACATCTTCGTGCACTTTCGTGCCATTCGCGGCGAAGGCCATCGCATCCTGGTCGAAGGCCAGCGCGTGGAGTTTTCGGTGATGCACCGCGACAAGGGACTGCAGGCCGAGGATGTGGTGGCGGTAACACGCCGCTGACCCCGCCTCAGCGCCGGTAGCGCATCAGCGATACCGGCGCAACGGCTTGAGCAATCAGTAATGAGGCGGTGGCGCCTCGTCCCCTTCGCTGCCGTACTGGCTGACCATTTCTGCATGGCGCTTGATCAGCTCGGCCACTTGCAACTGCAGCCGATCAATCACACGCCCCTGCTCGACCACCACATCGTTCAGCGCCTGGATGGTGTCATCCTGGAACGCCTGACGGGTTTCCAGCTCGACCATACGCATTTCCAGCGACATCTCAGGCCTCCTCGAAACCGGCAAGCTTCAGCCCCCGCAAGCGCTGACGAACGGCTTGCAACTGCTCATCGGTGTAGGCCACTGGTGGGCACTTGCCCCATACCGGTGCTGGCCAGGCGGCGTCGTCACGCTGGCGAACAATCACATGCATGTGCAACTGACTGACAACATTGCCCAGCGTGGCCACGTTCAT
>NZ_JABMCW010000341.1:0-5511 GCF_013179705.1 Pseudomonas sp. CM25
GTCCTCTTCCGGCAGGAACATGGTCACACCCAGGGCGCGACCGCGCGGGATGATCGAAACCTTGTAGACCGGGTCGTGCTCAGGCACCAGTCGACCGACAATGGCGTGGCCAGCCTCGTGGTAAGCGGTGTTGCGCTTTTCTTTTTCCGACATGACCATGGTCTTGCGCTCGGCGCCCATCATGATCTTGTCCTTGGCCAGCTCGAACTCTTTCATTTCGACCAGGCGCTTGTTGGAGCGTGCGGCAAACAGCGAAGCCTCGTTGACCAGGTTGGCCAGGTCGGCACCGGAGAAGCCTGGAGTACCACGGGCAATCACCGCCGGGTTGACGTTATCGCCGACCGGCACCTTGCGCATGTGCACCTTGAGGATCTGTTCGCGACCGCGGATGTCCGGCAGCCCAACCACTACCTGACGGTCGAAGCGACCAGGACGCAGCAGCGCCGGGTCGAGCACGTCCGGACGGTTGGTAGCCGCGATGACGATGATGCCGTCGTTCATCTCGAAGCCGTCCATCTCTACCAGCAACTGGTTGAGGGTTTGCTCGCGCTCGTCGTGACCGCCGCCCATGCCGGCACCACGGTGGCGACCAACGGCGTCGATTTCGTCGATGAAGATGATGCACGGGGCGTGCTTCTTGGCCTGCTCGAACATGTCGCGCACACGGCTGGCACCGACACCGACGAACATTTCCACGAAGTCCGAACCGGAAATGGTGAAGAACGGCACTTTCGCCTCGCCAGCGATGGCCTTGGCCAGCAGGGTCTTACCTGTACCGGGTGGGCCGACCATCAACACACCGCGCGGGATACGGCCACCCAGGCGCTGGAACTTGCCCGGATCACGCAGGAACTCGACGAGCTCGCCAACCTCTTCCTTGGCCTCGTCGCAGCCCGCAACGTCGGCCAGGGTAGTCTTGACCTGGTCTTCGGAAAGCAGGCGTGCCTTGCTCTTGCCGAAGCTCATCGGCCCGCCCTTGCCGCCTGCACCGCCCTGCATCTGGCGCATGAAGAACATGAACACGGCAATGATGACCAGGATCGGGAAGCTGGCAACCAGCAACTGGGTCCAGATGCTCTGCTGTTCAGGCTGCTTGCCTTCAACGACCACGTGGTTGTCGACCAGGTCGCCGATCAGGCCGTTGTCGGTAATGGCCGGGCGCACGGTCTTGAAGTTGTCGCCGTCGGCGCGCTTGCCGGTAATGATGTAGCCGTCGACAGTCACACGCTCGACCTTGCCATCCTTGACCTGCTGGATGAAGTCGGAATAGTTGAGGGTCTGCGGCTCGTTAGGGCTGGAGAAGTTGTTCATCACTGTCACCAGGACAGCTGCGATGATCAACCACAGGATCAGATTCTTTGCCATGTCGTTCAATTCGCTACCCTCTGAGGCCGGCGCACGACGCAGCCGTGCCTCGCATGATATTCATCGCCCTAACTTACTACATTACCTACGCAGCCGCAGGCACCGTCTGTAACCCTTTGTGAAAGCTAGACTACACGAAGTTCGGACGATCCAGACGGGAGGGCCGATTGGAAATAACTATCGGCCACCCGTAGCACGCCTTTTCAAACGCCTTTGAAACCCTTGCCCAGCAAGTACTGCTCGCGAGAACGGTCGCGCGAAGAAGACGGCTTGCGCATCTGCACCTTGTCGAACTTGGTGCGCACGTCCTTCAGGTACATGTCGAAGCCTTCGCCCTGGAAAATCTTGATCAGGAAATCACCGCCGGGCTTGAGCACGCGGGTTGCCAGATCCAGGGCCAGCTCGCAGAGGAACATGGCACGCGGCATGTCCACTTCGGGCGTACCACTCATATTGGGGGCCATGTCGGAAATCACAAGGTCTACATGCGTATCACCGACCGCCTCGAGAATCTGCTGCAGCACTGAATCATGGGTGAAGTCGCCCTGGATGAAGGTCACATCGGGGATCGAGTCCATTTCCAGGATGTCGGAGGCGATCAGACGGCCCTGGCCACCAATCAGACGACTGGTTACCTGCGACCAGCCACCCGGGGCGGCGCCGAGGTCGATCACGCTCATGCCGGGGCGGATCAGACGGTCCTTTTCCTGGATCTCCAGCAGTTTGTAGCTCGCACGCGAGCGGTAGCCATCCTTCTGTGCCTGTTTAACAAAAGGGTCGTTGAAATGCTCTCGCAGCCAGTTTGCGCTGCTTTTGGAACGTTGTACCACGGGGCACCTCGATGATATGCGTCGTGATTGACTGGGCGGAGCCGGTGGCCCTCGGGTAAAATGCCGGTCAATTTTACAGAATCAGACAGAAAGGGTCAGATTATGCCGCTCAATAACGAGCAGAAGAAGCAATACAAGTCCATTGGTCATGACCTGAAGCCGGTCCTGATCGTTGCTGGCAACGGTTTGAATGAAGGCGTCATCGCCGAACTGGAACGCGCCCTGGCCGACCATGAGCTGATCAAGGTCGAGATTCGCTCGGAAGATCGCGAAGAACGGGCCGAAACCATTGCCCAATTGTGCAAGGCCGGCCGTGCCGAGCTGGTGCAGACCATCGGCAAGAAAGCCCTGATCTACCGCAAGAACCCACAGCCGAACAAGCAGCTGTCCAACATCCACCGCTACAAGTAACGGTGGCTCCGCTCAGCGGCGCGTCAACCGCGCCCTGACCGGGACTGGCTGGGCTACCAGCACGATGCCGGAAAAGCCCAGCACCAGGAAGCAGAACATCTGCCAGCGCTCGCCTACGGAAATACCGTAGCGCAAGGTGTAGTACCCCACGCAGGCAGCGAAGCCGAGCAGCAGCATCTGGCCCCGGAACTGCCGCCACCAGGCCGCCAGGCCGTCAACCCTCGCCAGCACCGCCAGCTGGGTCAATAACCCCAACAACGCCACGCCGATCAACCAGCGGTCGATCTGCCCGGCGATGTCCTGCACCAGCAACGGCGCCAGGCCACTGACCTTGAGCGCGGGCACCAGCCCCACGTGAAACACCCACAGGCCACCGACCCAGAAAACCTGGGCCAGCTGCCAGAGGATCCCCTCGAGGGATGGCGCCCGCAGGCGCCGGTCAGATGTGCTGGACTTCGACAATCTCGTACTCGACCGTGCCGCTTGGCGTCTTGATGACGACGACGTCGCCTTCTTCCTTGCCGATGATGGCACGGGCGATAGGCGCGCTGCTCGACAGCTTGCCTTTCTTCACGTCAGCTTCATCTTCGCCGACGATCTGATACTTCACACGCTCGTCGGTTTCAGTGTTGGCCAGCTCCACGGTGGTACCGAAAATGACCTTGCCGGTATGGGCAATGGTGGTCACGTCGATCACTACCGAGTTTTGCAGGCGGCCTTCGATATCACGGATACGGGCCTCGACCATACCCTGCTCTTCGCGGGCAGCATGGTATTCGGCGTTTTCCTTGAGGTCACCCAGCTCGCGGGCTTCACCGATCGCCTGGCTCAGGCGCGGGCGCTCGGTCTTGCTCAGGAACAGGTGCTCCTCTTCCAGGGCGCGAGCGCCCTGAACGGTCATCGGGTATTTCGTAATGCTCATGCTTCGAGTCCTGCATGCAGATCTTGCAAGCGACGAACGGTCTTCTCGGGACCGAATTTCAGCGCTTCGCAGATGGCTTCACCGGCCGCAATGGTAGTGGTGCAGTAAATCTTGTGCTGCAGCGCATTGCGACGAATCGAGTACGAATCGGCGATCGACTGGCGGCCTTCGGTGGTGTTGATGATCAGCGACACTTCGTCGTTCTTGATCATGTCGACCACGTGCGGGCGACCTTCGGTCACCTTGTTCACACGGCGCACTTTCAGGCCAGCCGCCTCGATGACCTTGGCGGTGCCAGCAGTAGCAACCACTTCGAAGCCCAGGGCAATCAGGTCGCGGGCAACGCCAGCCACTTGTGGCTTGTCGTCATCGCGCACGCTGATGAACGCGGTACCGCCAGTCGGCAGCACTTCGCTGGCGCCCATCTGGGCCTTGGCAAAGGCTTCGCCGAAGCTGTCGCCGACGCCCATGACTTCACCGGTCGATTTCATCTCAGGGCCGAGGATCGGGTCAACCCCCGGGAACTTGGCGAACGGGAACACGGCTTCCTTGACGCTGTAGAAGTTCGGGATGATTTCCTGGGTGAAGCCAAGCTCTTTCAGGGTTTTGCCAGCCATGACGCGGGCCGCGATCATCGCCAGGGAGGTGCCGATGCATTTGGACACGAACGGCACGGTACGCGAAGCACGCGGGTTGACTTCGATCACGTAGATCTTGTCGCCCTGCAGGGCCAGCTGCACGTTCATCAGGCCGACCACGCCCAGCTCCAGGGCCATTTTCTTGACCTGTTCGCGGACTTCGTCCTGCACTTCCTTGCTCAGCGAGTAAGGTGGCAGCGAGCATGCCGAGTCACCGGAGTGAACGCCGGCCTGCTCGATGTGCTGCATGATGGCGCCGATCACCACGTCGGTGCCGTCGCACACCGCATCCACGTCCATCTCGATGGCGCAGTTGAGGAAGTGGTCGAGCAGTACCGGGCTGTCGTTGGAAACTTGTACCGCTTCGCGCAGGTAGCGCTTGAGCTCGTCCAGTTCGTAGACGATCTCCATCGCGCGGCCGCCGAGTACGTAGGACGGGCGCACCACCAGCGGGTAGCCGATGCTGCCCGCTGCGCGGATGGCTTCCTCTTCGCTGCGCACGGTGGCGTTTGGCGGCTGCAGCAGGTTCAGACGCTGCACCATTTGCTGGAAGCGCTCACGGTCTTCGGCACGGTCGATGGCATCCGGGCTGGTGCCGATGATCGGTACGCCGGCTTCTTCCAGGGCACGGGCCAGTTTCAGCGGGGTCTGGCCGCCGTAGTGGACGATGACGCCTTTCGGCTTCTCGACGCGGCACACTTCCAGCACGTCTTCCAGGGTCAACGGCTCGAAGTACAGGCGGTCGGAGGTGTCGTAGTCGGTGGAGACGGTTTCCGGGTTGCAGTTGACCATGATGGTCTCGTAACCGTCTTCGCGCAGCGCCAGGGCCGCGTGTACGCAGCAGTAGTCGAACTCGATCCCTTGGCCGATACGGTTAGGGCCGCCACCGAGGATCATGATCTTGTCGCGGGTCGACGGATTGGCCTCGCACTCTTCCTCGTAAGTGGAGTACAGGTAGGCGGTGTCGGTGGCGAATTCGGCGGCGCAGGTGTCGACGCGCTTGTAGACCGGGAACACTTCCAGCTTGTGGCGGTGACGGCGCAGGTTCTTGTCGGTGATACCGAGCAGAACAGCCAGTCGCTGGTCCGAGAAACCTTTGCGCTTGAGGCGCAGCATCATCGCCTTGTCGATGGCCGACAGGGCCAGGGTCTTGACCTTCTCTTCTTCCTTGATCAGATCTTCCATCTGCACCAGGAACCACATGTCGATGCCGGTCAGGGCGAAGATCTCTTCGCAGGTCATGCCCGAACGCATGGCGTCGGCGACGTACCAGATACGCTCGGCGCCCGGCACGGTCAGCTCGCGCTTGAGAATGCTGGCGGCTTCAGGGCTGGCCAGGTCGACT
>NZ_JABMCW010000342.1:0-5483 GCF_013179705.1 Pseudomonas sp. CM25
CTGATGGCCTTCGCCGACCGCCTGCTCGCTGCCTGGTACGCCGGCCACCCGGCGCTGGCGCTGCTGCGCCCGCTGGAGGCGCTGTACCGCCGTGTGGTCACGGGCAAGCGGGCGCGTTTTCTCAGTGGTGAAAGCGCCAGCTACCGGGCGCCGGTGCCGGTCATCGTGGTGGGCAACATTACCGTGGGCGGTACCGGCAAGACGCCGATGATCCTGTGGCTCATCGAGCACTGCCGCCAGCAGGGCCTGAAGGTCGGCGTGGTCAGCCGTGGCTATGGTGCCAAGCCACCACAGCTGCCTTGGCGGGTGCGGGCTGACCAGCTGGCTGCCCAGGCGGGTGACGAGCCGCTGTTGATCGTGCAGCGCACCGGCGTGCCGCTGATGATCGACCCCGACCGCTCGCGCGCGGTGCAGGCACTGCTGGCCAGCGAACCCCTCGACCTGATCCTGTGTGATGACGGCATGCAGCACTACCGCCTGGCTCGCGACCTGGAGCTGGTGCTGATCGATGCTGCCCGCGGCCTGGGTAACGGCCACTGCCTGCCCGCCGGCCCCCTGCGTGAGCCTGCCGAACGTTTGCAAGACGCTGACGCGGTACTGTTCAACGGCGCCAGCGCAGACCGCGCCGATGGCTTCGGCTTCTGCCTGCAGCCCAGCGCGCTGGTCAACCTGCGCAGTGGCGAGCGCCGCGCGCTCGATTATTTCCCCGCCGGCCAGCGTCTGCATGCGGTAGCCGGTATCGGCAACCCGCAACGTTTCTTCAACACCCTGCTGGGGCTAAACTGGCAGCCGCTGCCGCACCCCTTCGCCGACCATGCGCAGTTCAGCGCCGAGCGCCTGGCTTTCAGCCCGCCGTTGCCGCTGGTGATGACCGAGAAGGACGCGGTTAAATGCCGGGCCTTCGCTGCTGACGACTGGTGGTACCTGGCCGTCGAGGCCCAGCCCACCGCGGCGTTCAGCGCCTGGTTCGACAGCCAGCTGCGGCGCTTGCTGCGCAAGCCCTGAGCTTTTTTCATTTTCCGGCCATCTGGCCTCAAGGAAGCCTCCAATGGACACCAAACTGCTCGATATCCTGGCCTGCCCGATCACCAAGGGCCCGCTCAAGCTCAGCGCCGACAAGACCGAGCTGATCAGCAAGGGCGCCGGCCTGGCCTACCCGATCCGCGACGGCATCCCGGTGATGCTGGAAAGCGAAGCGCGGACCCTGACCGACGACGAGCGTCTGGACAAATGAGCGTGAATTTCACTGTGGTGATCCCCGCCCGCCTGCGGTCCACGCGCCTGCCGGGCAAACCGCTGCTGCTGATCGCCGGCAAGCCGATGGTCCAGCATGTCTGGGAACAGGCGCGCAAAAGCGGCGCCAGCCGGGTGGTCATCGCCACCGACGACACCAGCATCTTCGAGGCCTGCCAGGCGTTTGGTGCTGAAGTGCTGATGACCCGTGTCGATCACGAGTCGGGCACCGACCGCCTGGCCGAAGTGGCTGCGCAGCTCGGCCTGCCCGCCGACGCCATCGTGGTCAATGTGCAGGGCGACGAGCCGCTGATCCCGCCGGTGATCATCGACCAGGTGGCCGCCAACCTGGCCGCTCACCCAGAGGCTGGCATCGCCACCCTGGCCGAGCCGGTGCATGAGCCGGAAACCGTATTCAACCCCAATGCGGTCAAGGTGGTCAGCGACAAGCATGGCCTGGCCCTGAGTTTCAGCCGCGCGCCGCTGCCGTGGGCCCGCGATGCCTTCGCCAATGACCGCAGCCAGTTGCCGCCGGGCGTACCTTACCGCCGCCACATCGGCATGTACGCGTACCGCGTCGGCTTCCTGCAGGACTTCGTCAGCTGGGGCCCGTGCTGGCTTGAGCAGACCGAAGCGCTGGAGCAACTGCGGGCCCTGTGGCATGGGGTGCGGATTCACGTCGAGGACGCCATCGAGGCGCCTGCCGTGGGCGTGGATACCCCGCAAGACCTGGAGCGCGTGCGGCGCTTGCTGGAGGCCTGATGCGCGTCCTGTTCGTGTGCCTGGGCAACATTTGCCGCTCGCCCACCGCCGAAGGCGTGCTGCGCCAGCAACTGCAAGCCGCCGGGCTTGCCGACCGGGTGCATGTGGCCTCGGCCGGCACCGGTGACTGGCACGTCGGCAAGGCCCCCGACAGCCGTACCTGCAAAGCCGCGCTGGCGCGTGGTTACGACCTGTCGCAGCAGCGTGCGCAGCAGGTCAAGGCGGCACATTTTGCCGAATATGACCTGATCCTGGCCATGGACGAGAGCAACCTCCGCGATCTGCGCGCCCTGCGCCCGCATACCTCGGCAGGTGAGCTTGACCTGTTCCTGCGCCGCTACGGTGCTGCACTGGATGAAGTGCCAGACCCGTATTACGGCGGTGCCGACGGTTTCGAGCAGGTGCTCGACCTGGTTGAAGCGGCCTGCCAGGCGCTGGTGCTGGAAATCAAGGGGCGGCTATGACAGTGCAGTGGCAGGAGCAGGTATCGCTCAAGCCGTACAACACCTTCGGCATCGACGTGAAGGCGCGGTATTTCAGCCAGGCGCACGATGACCAGCAAGTGCGCCAGGCCCTGAGCATGGCGCACCAACGGGGGCTGCCGGTACTGGTGATCGGGGGCGGGAGCAACCTGTTGCTGACCCGTGATATCGATGCGCTGGTGCTGCACATGGCCAGCCGCGGTCGCCGCGTGCTCAGTGATGACGGCGAACGTGTCGTAGTCGAGGCCGAGGCCGGTGAGCCATGGCATCCGTTCGTGCAGTGGACGCTGGCGCAGGGCTACTGCGGGCTGGAGAACCTCAGCCTGATCCCGGGTACGGTAGGGGCTGCGCCGATGCAGAACGTGGGTGCCTATGGGGTGGAGATCAAGGACGTGTTCGCCGGCCTGACCGCGCTGGACCGTGAGACCGGTCAGCTGCATGACTTCGGGCTGGCGGAGTGCGCCTTCGGTTATCGCGACAGCCTGTTCAAGCGCAGCCCGGGCCGCTGGTTGATCCTGCGTGTGCGGTTTGCCTTGAGCCGGACCTTGCGGGCGCACCTGGACTACGGCCCGGTGCGCCAGCGCCTGGCCGAGCAGGGCGTGACCCAGCCGACAGCTCAGGCGGTCAGTGATGCGATCTGCAGCATTCGCCGCGAGAAGCTGCCAGACCCGGCGGAGCTCGGCAATGCCGGAAGCTTTTTCAAGAACCCGGTGGTAGCGGTTGAGCTGGTCGAGCGTATTCGTGGCCAGCATCCGGGGGTGGTGGCTTATCCCCAGGCTGATGGGCAGGTGAAGCTGGCAGCGGGCTGGCTGATCGAGCAGGCGGGCTGGAAGGGCTATCGCGAAGGGGATGCGGGCGTGCATCGCTTGCAGTCTCTGGTGCTGGTCAACTACGGCCAGGCGAGCGGGGCGCAGATGCATGCGCTGGCGCTGGAGATCCAGGCGGATGTGCTGCAGCGGTTTGGGGTTGAGCTGGAGATGGAGCCTAATCTCTACTGATTCCTTGCCTGTACTGGCCTGTTCGCTGTTGCAGGCAAAACCCCCGGCCAAGAAAAAGCCCCGCCAGTTCGCACTGGCGGGGCTTTTTCATTCAGCCTTGGTTATCAACCGTGATGAGGCTTGTGCTCATCGGCGGCTTCCAGGGCTGGCTCCTCGGTAGTTACAGCAGCTTGCTGTGCGGCCTTGGCAGCAGCCTCGGCCTCACGCTTGCGGCGGCGCACTTCACGCGGGTCGTTCGGCGCACGGCCGTTAGACAGCATGACAGTGGCAGGCTCTACCACAGCAGGGGCTTCGTCAACTGCAGGCTCGACCACTGCAGGTGCAGGCTCGGCCACCACTTCTGGCTGGGCTTCGACAACCGGGGCAGCTTGCTCGGCAACCGGAGCGATTTCGATCACGGCCGGAGCCTGTTCGATTTCACCGGCTTCGACAGCGGGGGCTTCTGCCGGTGCTTCAACAGCCCCGGCTTCGGCAACAACGGTCGACTCGATCACCGGTGCTGCTTCGGCAGCCGGCGCTGGAGCCACTTCCACCACAGGCTCGGCAGTTGCCTCGACCACGGCGACAGGCTCGCTGACCGGTTGCTCCACAGCTGGGGCAACGGCGGCTTCTTCAGCCTTGGCGACCGCTTCGACCTGCTCGGCTTTTTCAGCCTGCTCAACCGGCTGGACGGCTTCGCTGTTGTCGGTTTCTGCAGTGGCAGCGACTTCGGCGGTGGCGCGCTCGGCCTGGTGATTGGCCTGGGCCTCGGCGTCGGCGCTGATATTGCTGCTGGCGACAGCAGCAGTGACGGCCAGGCCGGCGGCCAGTTCGGCACCCAGCTCGGTGGCCTGGTGCTGCTGTGGCTGCTCTTCGCTGCCTTCTTCGTCGCCGTCGATCAGCTCGCCATTGGCATTGCGCTGGCGTTCACGACGATTGCTGCGACGACGCTGGCCACGGGAGCGGCGACGCGGGCGCTCGCCATCGGTGCCTTCTTGCTCGTCTTGCAGCAGCTCTTCGTTCGGCAGTTGCTCTTCGGCCAGCTCGGCAGCCTGCTCGGCTGTACCTTCAGCGGCGCTTGGCTGACGCTCTTCGCGTGGTGGGCGCGGTGCACGTTCTTCACGTGGGGCGCGTTCTTCGCGGGGTGCGCGTTCTTCACGTGGTGCACGTTCTTCACGTGGTGCACGTTCTTCACGCGGCGCACGTTCTTCGCGTGGTGCGCGTTCTTCACGCGGTGCACGCTCTTCACGTTGTGCGCGTTCTTCGCGTGGAGCACGCTCTTCACGGGCTACACGCTCTTCGCGTGGCTGGCGTTCTTCGCGTTCGGCTGGTGGGGTGGCATCCAGCGGTTCACGCAGCTCGCGCACGCGCTCTTCACCGCGGTTGCTGCGGCGATCTTCGCGTGGCTGACGTGGTGCGCGTTCTTCACGCGGTGCACGTTCTTCACGTGGGGCACGTTCTTCACGCGGTGCACGCTCTTCACGTGGTGCGCGTTCTTCCCGTGGCTGACGCTCTTCGCGTGGAGCACGTTCGGCACGTTCTTCGCGCGGCTTGCGCTCTTCGTCGCGGCGGCCGTTGCGGTTGCGGCTTTGCTGGCGGCCGTTACGGCGTTCTTCGTTGCGCGGGCTGCGCTCGGCGGCCGGTTTTTCGGCGGCGGCGACAACCGGTGCGGCGGCGGGCTCGTCCTTGCCGGCGAACAGGCTGACCAGCGACTTCACCAGGCCCTTGAACAGGCTCGGCTCCGGAGCGCTCGGGGCTGGGGCGACGACGGGGGCGGCAGGCTGCGGCTCTTCAGCGGCGGCGGGAACCGGCGCGTTGGCGCGGGTCGGGGCAGTCTTGACCGCAGCTTCCTGGCGTACCAGGGTGCGAGTGGCGGTCGGCACCGGCGCCTCTTCGGTCTCGGCAGCCGCGATCTCGTAGCTGGACTGGTTGTTCAGCACTTCCGGGTTGTCGTCGCGCAGGCGCTGGACTTCGAAGTGCGGGGTTTCCAGGTGATCGTTCGGCAGGATGATGATGCGCGCACGGGTAC
>NZ_JABMCW010000343.1:0-5480 GCF_013179705.1 Pseudomonas sp. CM25
GTTTAGCTTCAAACACTTGGCTCGCTGCGATCTCTCGTAGCGGGAGGCGAATAATACAGCGTTTAAATCCGCTGTCAACTGCCTTTATCACCGCTGCCGATCTTTCGATCGAAGCCCTTACAGCATCGCCTGAACCACCTAACTCGTTGAATCTCAAGGAGTTTGTCGTTCCGTTTTCGCTGGAAGTGGGGCGCATTATAAGGGGATTCGAAAGGGCGTCAACCTTTAATTTCAAGAAAGTGAAATATAAGGGGAAAAGACCGCATCAGGGCTAACAGGTGCTCGCCACAACCCCTTCAGCGCTCGATCTGATAGGCGCCAAAGAAACAAAGGCGAGCACCTTTCAAACCCAACTCGATCCCAAGACAGGCACCCCGCAACCTACCCCATCATCAAACCGCCCTACCCTGCTTCCTGACCAACCTTGCCAACCCCCGCGAAACCGCTGGAATCCTCAACCCCATCAACACCACCCCAATAAACGCATAAATCGCCCACTCCCGCAGATCCGAACGAACAATCCACAAAAAATGCAGTAACCCCAACCCCAACACCGCATACACCAGCCTGTGCAGCTTCTTCCACCGCGCCCCCAAACGCCGCTGGCTATACCGGTTGGAGGTAACCGCCAACGCCAGCAACCCAAGGAACCCCAGCGCCCCCACTATTATGTAAGGCCGCTTGCGCAACTCCACCGCCAACTGCCCCCAGTCCAGCCCGAGAATAAAGAACAGGTAGGCCAGGATATGCAGCACGATATAGGCAAACACCCACAGCCCCAGCTGCCGACGCACCACGACCCAGCCCGACCATCCCGTCAGCTTCTGCAGCGGGGTCATGCTCAGGGTAATCAAAAGAAAGGTAAGCGCCCCAAGCCCAAGACGGTCCATGATGATCTTCCCAGGATCCGGCCCGAGCAGATTCATCGCAGCCTCATATAACCACCACGCCGGGAACAGGCACCCCACAACAAAGATGGCCAGGCGAAACCAGGGATAGCGCATCAGTAGTTCTTCCGCAGATCAAGCCCGGCATACAGCGACGCCACCTCATCGGCGTAGCCATTGAACATCTGTGTCTCACGCACATTCGGGCTGAACAACCCGCTGGGCAGCCGACGCTCACGCGCCTGGCTCCAGCGAGGGTGATCGACTGTCGGGTTCACGTTGGCATAAAAACCATATTCATCCGGCGCCAACCCTTCCCAGGTAGTACCAGGCTGTTCGGCAACCAGGCTGATGCGCACGATAGACTTGATGCTCTTGAAGCCATATTTCCACGGCACCACCAGCCGCAATGGGGCGCCATTCTGATTGGCCAGCTCCCGGCCATACATGCCCACTGCCAGGATGGCCAAGGGATGCATCGCCTCGTCCAGGCGCAACCCCTCTCTATAAGGCCAGTCGATCAGGGCGAACCCCGAACGCTGCCCAGGCATATGCTCTGGGTCCTTCAAGGTCTCGAACCGCACATAGCGCGCATTGGAGGTGGGCTCAACCTGCTTGAGCACCTGCGCCAAGGGAATACCCAGCCAGGGAATGACCATCGACCAGGCTTCGACACAGCGCAGTCGGTAGATGCGTTCTTCAAGCTGGTAGGGTTTGACGAAGTCCTCAAGCGCATAGCGCCCAGGCTTGCCGACTTCTCCATCCACCACCACCGACCAGGGCTCGGTCTTGAGGCTGCCGCCATTGGCCGCCGGATCGCCCTTGTCAGGCCCGAACTCATAGAAGTTGTTGTAGTGGGTAGCATCCTTGAACGGCGTGATCGCTTCGTCCTTCACTGTTACCGCTTGCCAGCGCGTGGCTGCAAGTTTGTCGGTGAACCAGCTTGGCGGAGTACCGGCCTGTACATCGGCATAGCGGGAGGCTTCGGCTGCACTCACCCTGCCTGGCAGTGAACCCAGGGCAAGGCCAGCCATGGCGCCACCCAGCAAGGTGCGACGGGAAAGGTAAATGCCTTCGGGGGTGATCTCCGACGCCTTGCACTCGGAAGACCTGGGAAGCTTGATGAGCATGGTCGGCTCCATAGCACTGGTAAAGGGTATACCAGTAAGACTATGGAGCCGGAGGGTTATTCCAGCATTAAATGTTTGTCACCCTTTACGCCGGCGGGCCTTGAGCAGGAACTGGACAGGGCCCGACGCTGCATAGGCGAGGAAGATCAGCAGCAGGATACGCGGCGGATCGCTGAACACCACCGCAAACACCAGCACCACGGCAAGGATCGCCACGAACGGCACACGGCCCTTCAGGTCAAGCTCCTTGAAGCTGTTGTACTTGATGTTGCTGACCATCAGCATGCCGGCAGCAGCCACCAGCAACGCCACCAGGAACGACAGCTTGGAGCCCTGGATGCCGTAGTCACTGAACGCCCATACGGTACCGGCCACCACACCCGCAGCAGCCGGGCTGGCCAGGCCGATGAAGTAGCGCTTGTCGGCGGTGCCGACCTGGGTATTGAACCGGGCCAGGCGCAGTGCCGCACCGGCTACATAGATGAAGGCGACCATCCAGCCGACCTTGCCCATGTCACCCAGTGCCCAGCCAAATGCCAGTAACGCCGGGGCCACGCCAAAGGCGACCATATCCGACAGCGAGTCGTACTCGGCGCCGAAGGCACTCTGGGTATTGGTCATCCGCGCAACGCGGCCATCCAGGCCGTCGAGCACCATGGCCACGAAGATGGCGATGGCGGCAAAGGCGAAGTACTTGCTCGCCTCGCGCGGGTCACCCGCACTCAGGGCGCTCTGCGCGCTCATGGAGTTGATGATGGAATAAAAGCCGGCAAACAGGTTGGCGGTGGTGAACAGGTTGGGCAGCAGGTAGATGCCGCGGTGGCGCACCTTGCGACCTTCCGCGTCATGCCCTTCTTCAACGTGCTCATCGACAGGTAGCAGGCTTTCGGCGTCGGAGGGCTTGTTCGGCTCTTCGGGACGTTCGCTCATGGAGGGTACCTTGCAACAGGATGGAAAATGTTCGACACGGGCCGGCGAAACAGGTTCTGACAGCAGGCCACTGGTCTGCTTTATACCAGAAGCTGACTGCCAGAACGAAAAAACGCGGCCGAAGCCGCGTTTTTCATGATGCGATAAAACTTAGTTCTTGGCTTTGTCGACGATTTTGTTCGCCGAGATCCAAGGCATCATCGAGCGCAGTTGCTCGCCGATGATCTCGATGCCGTGCGAAGCGTTGTTGCGGCGCTTGGCAGTCATCGATGGGTAGTTGGTAGCACCTTCGGAGATGAACATCTTCGCGTACTCGCCGTCCTGGATGCGCTTCAGAGCGTTGCGCATGGCCTTGCGGGATTCTTCGTTGATGACTTCCGGACCGGTAACGTACTCACCGTACTCGGCATTGTTGGAGATCGAGTAGTTCATGTTGGCGATGCCGCCTTCGTACATGAGGTCAACGATCAGCTTCAGCTCGTGCAGGCACTCGAAGTAGGCCATTTCCGGCGCGTAGCCAGCTTCAACCAGGGTTTCGAAACCGGCTTTGACCAGCTCGACGGTACCGCCACACAGAACAGCCTGCTCACCGAACAGGTCGGTTTCGGTCTCGTCCTTGAAGGTGGTTTCGATGATGCCGGTACGGCCGCCACCGACGCCAGCGGCGTAGGACAGGGCGACGTTCTTGGCGTTGCCCGAGGCGTCCTGGTAGATGGCGATCAGGTCAGGGATGCCGCCGCCTTTGACGAACTCGGAGCGAACAGTGTGGCCCGGGGCTTTCGGCGCGATCATGATCACGTCGAGGTCGGCACGCGGAACAACCTGGTTGTAGTGGATCGAGAAGCCGTGGGAGAAGGCCAGGGTAGCGCCCTTCTTGATGTTCGGTTCGATCTCGTTCTTGTACAGAGCGCCCTGGAACTCGTCCGGGGTCAGGATCATGACCAGGTCGGCGGCAGCGACGGCGGAGGCAACGTCGGCAACTTTCAGGCCGTGGGCTTCAGCCTTGGCAACAGTAGCCGAACCTTTACGCAGACCGACAGTAACGTCTACACCGGAGTCTTTCAGGTTGCACGCCTGAGCGTGGCCCTGGGAGCCGTAACCGATGATGGCGACTTTCTTACCCTGGATGATGGAAAGGTCGCAGTCTTTATCGTAGAAAACTTTCATGAAAATACCCCTGGTTATATCTCGGCCCCTGCGGAGCCATCGCTAATTTTTGAATTTAGATGCTGAGCACTTTGTCGCCACGGGCAATGCCGGTAACGCCGCTGCGCACGGTTTCGAGAATCGATGCAGTGCCGATCGCCTGGATGAAGCTGTCCAGTTTGTCGCTGGTACCACTCAGCTGCACGGTGTACACGCTGGCGGTAACGTCGACGATCTGGCCACGGAAGATGTCCGTGGTGCGCTTGATCTCGGCACGCTGGGCACCGGTGGCCTTGACCTTGACCAACATCAGTTCACGCTCGATGTGAGCGCTCTCCGACAGGTCGACAAGCTTGACCACTTCAACCAGCTTGTTCAGGTTCTTGGTGATCTGTTCGATCACCTCGTCATGGCCAACTGTGGTCAGCGTCAGACGCGACAGGGTCGGGTCTTCGGTCGGCGCCACGGTCAGGCTTTCAATGTTGTAGTTGCGCTGGGAGAACAGGCCGACCACACGGGACAACGCACCAGGTTCGTTTTCCAGCAGCAGGGAAATGATGTGCCGCATATCAGGTACGCTCCGTCTTGCTCAGCCACATGTCACGCATCGAGCCATCCTTGATCTGCATCGGATAGACATGCTCACTGCGGTCAACCGCGATGTCGATGAACACCAGGCGGTCCTTCATCGCAAATGCTTCTTCCAGCTTCGGCTTGAGGTCCTTCAGGCTGGTGATGCGGATACCCACATGGCCATAGGCCTCGGCCAGCTTGATGAAGTCAGGCAGCGACTCGACGTACGAGTGCGAGTGACGACCGTTGTAGGCCATGTCCTGCCACTGGCGGACCATACCCAACACACCGTTGTTCAGGTTGACGATTTTCACCGGCAGGCCGTACTGCATGCAGGTGGACAGTTCCTGGATGTTCATCTGGATACTGCCTTCGCCGGTCACGCAGGCCACGTCCTGGTCGGGGAAGCTGAGCTTTACGCCCATCGCCGCCGGGAAGCCGAAGCCCATGGTGCCCAGGCCACCGGAGTTGATCCAGCGGTTCGGCTTGTTGAAGCGGTAGTACTGCGCCGCGAACATCTGGTGCTGGCCCACGTCGGAGGTGACAAAAGCATCGCCATGAGTCACTTCGCACAGGGTTTCGATGACTTTCTGCGGCTTGATGACGTTGCCG
The DNA here is from genome assembly GCF_013179705.1 of Pseudomonas sp. CM25. Taxonomy (NCBI): domain Bacteria; kingdom Pseudomonadati; phylum Pseudomonadota; class Gammaproteobacteria; order Pseudomonadales; family Pseudomonadaceae; genus Pseudomonas; species Pseudomonas sp. CM25. Next base: position 5,279 of record NZ_JABMCW010000343.1, read on the forward strand.
TCGCCCTTGTCGTAAGGGAACATCTCGCCATCGCCACGCCATTCGTCGATCTGCTTCCACCAGGCATCCAGCGCCGCCTTTTCAGGCTGCTCGCCGATTTCCTTGAGGATGCCGAGCATTTCGCCGAGCACGCTGTCGACCGGACCTACGATTGGCACGTCGGCCTTGATCATCTTGGAGATCGACGCCGGGTCGATGTCGA